>VFFY01000179.1 GCA_009392675.1 SAR202 cluster bacterium
CGAAGAAACTCTTCGCTAACGAAAAACATTCATATACAGAAGCCATCCCTTTCGATGTCTTCATGGTGTCTTTCACAGGGACATATTTTTTTGCGATCCTCAACTGGATCGCCGCTTAGAGGCATTCAAGGGCAATATCTATACCCTTCCAACCTGTGATTCTCAGCTAAACCCTTCTGGACTTCCTGTACGACTTCTTTCTCAGGAAAGAACTCGTAGGGGCCACGATCAACATAGCGCTCTGAAAATTTTTGAGCACTTGCCAGGGCTTCGGATTCTGACATCTCCTTTGCCATATCTATAAATACCTCAACTTACGTTATCTGGTGTGAACCCAGTACGCATCATACTATGCATACTGCAATCCATTTTTCTAAACGATTTTTCTTGCATTTCGATTCGTTGAACCAATGAAGGAAAAGCATCCATTATTTCATCATCTGTTTTATTCTCAGATACTTCAAGGCTCAATAAAGCAGCGGTCCCACAGTCACAACTTGCAGAAAAAAACACTTTCTTAAACCCTGGGTTTGCCGAGAAATCCATTTTGAACCCACTCAGCGGACGTAGATTCACTTCAGCATTGACACTGCTCATCACTAGTGCCTGAATCTCTTTTTCTTCCATAGATTCATACTAACCCAAAATACACTGAATTGCGATCCAAAATCTACAGATTACCGTCAGTGGCTAGGCGAATCAATACCCTTTTTATATATAATGTCAGAACCTGATCCAATCGACCTTTAGGAGGCTGAAGCATGACCGGTGATCCATTTTATAAAGACCTTAACCCTATCTCATTCCTAGATAGATCTGCCGATGTTTACCCGGACAAGCCTGCACTGAGTTATGGCGATATCACCTATACCTACCAGGACTTTTACAATCGGGTTAACAAACTTGCAGGGGCCCTGCAAAAAGAGGGTATAAAAAAGGGGGACCGAGTCGGATTCTTAGTTCCAAACATCCCGGCTATGTTTGAAGGGCATTACGGTCCATTAAAAATTGGAGCTGTTCTTGTTGCAATAAATACGAGATTATCAGCGAGAGAAGTTTCGTACATACTCAATCACTCGGGCGCAAAAGTACTAGTCTTTGATTCAGAATATGCTGAACTCATTAACCAAATAAAAAATGAGTTACCTGAAATAACCAGGTTCGTACAGGTAGTTGACACCTTCCCAAAATCTAGCCTTGTGAAAGGCCCAGAATATGAAGAATTTCTTAATTCTGCAGGCCCAGGGGAACATAGAGTCCCTTTAGAATCCGAATCAGACCCAATATCTATTAACTACACCTCCGGAACCACTGGGATGCCCAAAGGGGTTCAATACCACTCTCGAGGCGCCTATCTATCAGCCTTAGGAGAGGTTGTCGAAAGCGGTATGAACTATGCATCCAAATATCTTTGGACTTTACCGATGTTCCATTGCAATGGATGGTGTTTTACATGGGCTACAACCGCGGTCGGAGCAACTAATATCTGCCTTCGACGGGTAGATCCACTGGAAGTGTACCGATTAATAGAGGAAGAATCTGTCACCCACATGTGTTGTGCACCCACTGTTCTTACATCGATGTACTCCATACCAGATGCTGACCAGCAAGATCTAAGTGGGGTAACCATAATGACCGCTGGGGCACCACCCGCCCCTCAAGTGATCCGCAGCATGGAGAATATGGGGGCACACATATTACATACCTACGGCCTAACCGAAACATATGGCCCAACTACCATATGCGCCATTCAGCCTGACTGGAAGGAAAAAAGTTCTGAAGAGGTAGCAAATTTGAAAGCTCGACAAGGGGTTGCTTACATAGTTGCTGACACGGGAATGCGGGTCGTGGACACTGAAATGAACGATGTGGAAAGGAACGGTTCTCAAATGGGTGAAGTCGTAATGAACGGTAACATCGTAATGTCTGGATATTTCGATGATGAAGATGCGACTAACAAGGCTTTCGAAGGGGGATGGTTTCACAGTGGTGATCTGGCTGTTTGGCATCCTGACGGATATATCGAGCTACAAGATAGAGCCAAAGACATCATAATTTCGGGTGGAGAGAACATATCCAGTCAACAAGTTGAAAAGGTAATTATGGAACATGATGGGGTACTCGAAGTGAGCGTTGTGGGGGTCCCTGACGAAAGATGGGGAGAAGTGCCAAAGGCCTTCGTAATGTCGAAGGAAGGGGTAACGGTGTCAGAAGAGGAAATAATCACTTTCACAAGGGACCGGATAGCCCATTTTAAAGCACCTAAATATGTTGAATTTGGAGAACTGCCAAAAACAGCCACCGGTAAAATCCAGAAGTACGTTCTTAGAGATAAGGAATGGGAAGGAAAAGAAAAAAGGATCCAGGGATCTTCTCTCACATAAAATATTGTCTCTGTCGTGTCGCCTTTATTTGTAGATAGGAGTCCCCGCATTCTTCATAAGAACATCGAGTTCTGCCATAAGGTGTTCAGGAGGTCTAACTGAAGGTGGCCTTGGCGGGCCTGCAGGAAGACCTACTCTTTCCATAGCTGCTTTTATGAAAGGTCCCTCACCCCCTGTTTCCTGAATTACCTTGGTAATCCATTCACGCCACTTCCATTTAAAGTCACCTAATCTCTTTTTTACTCCATCATATTCAGAAGCTTTCAATAGATCCCAAATTTCGGATGGATATTCGGGCCAAAACCCACTCAGATGGGTGATGAATCCTGCGGCACCTAGTACATTACTCCAAACATGCTCCCCGCCGTTATCAATGATTACTAATTTATCCGAAAAATTAACTAACCCTTCTCTATAAAGTTGAACTGTCGGGGCGGACCATTTCATAGCATTTACATTTTTTATCTGTGACAATTGGTCTATGAGGCTAATACTCATAGTTAAACCTTCCCACCAGGTGTGGTAAATCATGAGATTTACATCAGACCCTTCGCTGACATATTGAAAAAGTCTGACTACATCATCCTCTGAAGGTTCGTAATAATA
>VFFY01000180.1 GCA_009392675.1 SAR202 cluster bacterium
ATTAGACATATCGGGTAGGAGGAAGGGATCGTGAACGGAAGAGAGTGTAGGTGAAAGAAATTCGTCCAGATCATCCTCTGTATATATTCCTCTATGGACCAACAGGGTTGACTCCACCTCTCCTAGACCTAAAGTAGCGATCTCTGAATCAGTGGCTTGTGGTAAAACTATCCATTTCTCATATTTCAATATCAATAAACCTTACAAAATCAACTTGGGTTTTGAAAGATTAAAGACGCATTGTGACCACCAAAACCAAAAGAATTGCTCATTGCAGTTGTAATGGTAGCCTGCCTTGGAGTACCGGGCGTGTAATCTAGGTCGCAATCCGGGTCACTATTCCAGAGATTTATAGTTGGCGGGATTGTCTGGTTTTTAAGAGCCATAACCGTAATCGCGGCTTCTAAGGCTCCACTCGCGCCCAATAGATGACCTGTCATAGATTTAGTGGAACTAATAGGCAATTTGTATGCATGCTCGCCAAAAACTGATTTCATCGCCATTGTCTCAAATTTATCGTTTAGAGGTGTAGAAGTACCGTGAGCATTAATGTAGTCAATGCTTTCGGGACTAATATCAGCCTTCCTTAAAGCCATATTCATCGCCCTCGCCCCACCTTCTCCTTCCGGGCCGGGTTGCGTTATATGGTAGGCATCTGCAGTAGAACCATATCCGATCATTTCCGCGATTGGCTCCGCCCCGCGAGAGTCCATGGATGTTTGGCTTTCTAATACAATCACACCAGCACCTTCACCAAGAACAAAGCCGTCCCTAGTAGCGTCGAAAGGCCTTGAGGCCGCCTTGGGGTCATCATTTCTTTTAGATAATGCCTGGCAGGCGTTGAAACCCGCCACACCCACAGGGCAAATTGCCGCCTCCGCGCCCCCCGTGACAGCAGCATCTACATCGCCTCGTCGAATCGCTTCAAATGCCATACCAATTGAATCGGCTCCACTCGCACAAGCAGAAACCGTGCAGTAATTGGCACCTTTAGCCCCCAATAGCATCGACACCTGTCCAGATGCCATATCAGGCAGCATCATAGGGACGAGAAATGGGCTGACCCTGCTTGGTCCCCTTCCATTCAAAACACCAATTTGTTTTGAAAGTGTAATTATTCCGCCGATACCACTTGCTACCATTACTGACATTCTATCGGCGTTTCCGCTATTTATTGTAATACCGCTGTTTTCAAAAGCCTCTAAGGATGCTGCGGCGGCCAATTGCACAAACCGGTCCATTCGCCTAGCTTGTTTTCGATCGATATAGGCCTCCGGGTCAAAATTGGTAGCTTCTGCAGCAAAAGTAGTTTCATATCCTTCCGGGTCAAAAGAAGAAATAGTATCAACCCCTGACACGCCTTTCTTTATATTGGACCAGGTTTCGTCAATCGATAAGCCAACCGGACTGATAGAACCAACCCCAGTGACAAAAACTCTTTCAACCATTAAATTCTCCCGATATTAGATGTGAAAAGCCTCTTAGGGGAAACCGGGCTATATAGAGCACTTTTCTTAAGCTGTTCATTCGGGATTATAACAGTCGGCTCAGGCGTGACATATAGGTAAGTTTACAGAATTAGGCTGGTTTCAGCCAAAAAGCAATCGCCTAAACACTTCAGGAATATTTTGTCATCGTCTACTGCCAACAAAACAATTTCAGAGCCTTCTGAATGACATTTAATTGACATTACCGGCGAATAGCCTGAAGACGTGGTACTCAATTTGATTGAAATACCCTTAAACCCATCCCAAACCAAAGTCCATAGGCAGTAAAAGGAACTACTCAAATCATCCTCGGACATAAAAGGTTCAACACCCCTCACAGTCTCTATATCATCAAATTCATTTTCAGTTAAAAAATGCTTTTGTATATCATTCAGGGCTGTGAAAATTAATTGATCTTTGCCGGCCGCATCGACCCACAGCATAGAAACACTCAGTGCCAAGCTATCGGAAATTTTCGGCACCCCACTTTTCTCCATAAATGTGGTTGCCTCGGGAAGGAGTTCCCGTATTGCTTTAATCCGATTCGTCCAGATATCTATATTTTTAGTTTCCGTCATATATGAGCCTCAAATAAAGCTACTAGAAGAAGCATATAATTAATCAGTTAACATTTTACTAACAATAAGTTTAATGGGGAGTCCAATAAAAACCCATGCGTGTAGCCTTTGAAACCCATGGCTGTAAATTAAACCAAGCAGATACCCTCAAACTTTCTGAGGAATTTCATGAAGCTGGTTTTGAAATAGTTAAGGACGATCAACCATGCGATGTATATGTATTAAACTCATGCACAGTCACACACGTTGCTGACAGAAAAGGAAGAAATTCAGCTCGATCTGCAAAAAAAATGAACCCCAATTCTTTTGTGGTATTCACTGGTTGTTATGCGGAGAGAGAACCACAGACTCTAATTTCCATACCAGAAATAGACCTTGTTATCGGAAATATAGGGAAAAAAGAAATTGTGAACAGGGTGATTGAAGAATTAAACCCTGAAATCACCATACCGGACTTCTCAACTTCTCACCATTCCATGAATTCATTCAGTACCAGAACTCGGGCAATGGTAAAAATTCAAGAAGGATGCAACCAAATTTGTGCCTATTGTATAGTCCCTAAAGTCAGAGGTCGGGAAAAGAGTGTTCCTGTCCAAAGCCTTATAAACCAGATAAATCACCTATCTGAATCCGGGTTTAAAGAGATAGTCCTTACAGGTACCCAGCTAGGAAGTTATGGTTTTGACCTGGATAGCACCTCACTTAGGCAGATGTTGGCCAGCATACTGGAAAACACAGATGTCTCACGTTTGAGGGTATCCTCGCTACAGCCACAGGAAATTGATGACGATTTACTCAATCTATGGGCAGATCCTAGGCTCTGCCGACATTTCCATGTACCACTCCAAAGCGGGAGCAATGCGATTCTGAAAACTATGCGAAGAAGATACACTTCAGAAGAGTATATTAGTTCGATGGATCGCATAAGATCTACCCTGCCAGGGGCGTCGATAACTAGCGATGTTATTGTCGGTTTCCCGGGTGAAAGCGTTACAGATTTCCGAAAAACAGCTGAATTATGTAGAGAGACAGGTTTCTCTGACCTGCATGTTTTTAAATTTTCTGTAAGGCCAGGTACTTCCGCATCATATTTGATCGACAATGTGGACTCCCCCATAAAACATGAGCGGTCTCAAATACTTATAGAAATAGCAGAAGGTAGTTTTAGAAAATATAGGGAATCGAATATTGGAAAGCATGAACTTGTCCTCTGGGAAGAATCCTCGAAGCGAGGTAAAGAGGGCCAAATCCCCACCTACACCGGACTGACTAGCAATTACATAAAAGTAAAGACAGAATCATGTGAAGAAATGACCGGTGTCATCGAGAGGGTTAAACTCGGTATGAATCCCGGCGATGATCCCAAAGTAATGACGGTAGTTCGTTAATACCTGAAATA
>VFFY01000181.1 GCA_009392675.1 SAR202 cluster bacterium
AGTTTCTGGTGATGCCCGAAAAGAGCCTGCGACACCTGATCGCAAATTCATTATTTCATCTAAAGCTTCTTCCCCAGTTAACCCGTGTCTAACCAAGTAACATCCAACGACTGTGCCGGTCCTACCTAGCCCTCTAAAACAGTGTATATAGACAGGTCTATTGGATTCTATTTGAGAATCAATTAGATCTAAGATGTCTTTCATATAACTAATATCGGGTATCCCTCGATCAGTTATAGGAAATCGAAAATATTCAGATTTAAGTGATCGACGACGTCGCTCTGAATGGAGGTATCTACGATAATCTGGCCTTTCCCCGGGCTCTGTCAAATCTATGAAGCAAGATATACCACAATCCATAAGATTCCCAATTTTGTATGATGGGGTGTTCTTATCCCTAAACTTGGCTTTAAATATACCGGAAACAGAATTTACAATAGTTGCTATAGTGGTGGACGGTCGGAATGACAACTGGTTACCGGGGTATTCTCCGGCCGCCAGTTTACCCTGATCAACCCAGTAAGCAAAAACATTCAAATGATTGTTAGCATTATCAAACATGAGTATAAAATTATACCGTTGAAACTATAGATTACAGAAAACAATTTGTACGCTGAAGGTGCATTAATGGTATCAAAATTGGACAAAGACAATAACTTGGTCTGGATAGATCTTGAAATGACTGGCCTCGAAGACGATCACTTAATTATAGAGATAGCATCTATAGTGACTAACGATAACCTCGAAGAGCTAGCGGAAGGCCCATCTTTAGCCATAAATCGCAGTACATCCGAGATGCAGAACATCAATGAGTGGTCAAAAGAGCAACATTACAAATCAGGTCTGCTTAAACGTGTCACTGAATCAACCGTGACGATATCTGCAGCAGAAAATCAAACTCTTGCATTTTTAAAGAAATGGGTTTCAGCTGGTCAGTCTCCGATATGCGGCAATTCTATTGGCACAGATCGGAGATTTATAAGAAGAGAAATGCCACAACTCGATAATTTTTTACATTACAGGATGATTGACGTATCTACAGTAAAAGAACTGGCAAGAAGGTGGTATCCACAGACGGATCTGCCAGAAAAAGAAGGCAAACATCTTGCATTAGAGGATATCCGAGAAAGCCTTGAAGAATTGAGATGGTATAGAAAAACATTTTTCAATACTGAGATTCAACTATAAGGAGATTCAAAATTTGATAAAAAGAATTCTTGGAAAAACCGGTATGGAGGTTTCATTATTGAGCCTGGGTACAGGTGGCGCAAGACAACTCGGCCAAACAGTCGGGCATTCCATATGTGATCAAAAAAACCTGGTCAAAGCAGCACTCGACATCGGTATCAATATGTTCGACACCTCCACCCATTACGGTGATTCAGAATCTATATTAGGCGAATGCTTGTCAGGCACCCCTCGGGATTCGTTTCTACTATGTACCAAATGGCCAGCCAGAGATGAATTGAACAACACTATCGATGACCCCACCGAACTAATCAAATCCATAGAAAAAAGCCTCGGAAGGCTTCAAACAGATTATGTAGATATAATGCTATTCCACGGTATTATGCCTCACGAATACGATCTAATCGTTGAAGCTCTTTACCCAACGATGGAAAGATTGAAATCTGAGGGGAAAATTAGAAGTATTGGTTTTAGCAGCCGTTTTTCTGAGGACCCTGCCCAAAAGGGTATCGAATTAGGTTTATTGAAACATCCAGCATTGTGGGATGTAGTGATGCTTAAATATGGAATATTGAACCAATCGGCAGCTGCGAAAATATTACCTTTCGCCCAGGATAACAATATCGGGGTAATTGACATGGCTGCGGTCAGAGTAAAATTGCCTGATCCTATTCTTTTAGAGCAATTAATCGCTAAATGGAAATCTTCTGGGTTGATAGATCCTGACTCTCTTCCTATCCATGATCCGTTCGGATGGTTGGTAGAGGGGAATGTGAAATCTGTAATAGAGGCCGGTTACAAATTCGCTGCCGAACCAACAACAGTTTCCACGGTATTGACAGGCACAGCCTCTATTGAACATTTAACGGCAAATGTAAAATGTCTTGAAGAACCATATCTGCCGCAACATCACACGGATCGACTTAAAACCACTTTAAGCCACATCATCCAATACGCATAATATACAGGCTACTGATCAATTAAAACATTAGAAAGGCAGGACATCGAATATAGTGGATGCAAATACAAGTCAAGATTTCATTAGAGATATTGTCAAAGAAGATTTGGCCTCAGGCAAACACCAATTTATCACAACCCGATTTCCTCCGGAGCCAAACGGGTACCTACACATAGGACACGCCGCCTCCATATGCCTTAATTTTGGAATAGCAAAAGAAAATGTCTCAGCAAAATGCAATCTCAGATTTGATGACACCAACCCGTCAAAAGAAAATACTGAATTTGTTGAAGCTATCAAAAAAGATATTCAGTGGTTAGGCTTTAATTGGGATGAGCGAGAATATTTTGCCTCGGATTATTTTCAAAAACTTTATGAATATGCAATGACTCTCATAGATCAGAGAAAAGCTTATGTTGATAGTCAAAATCAAGATGAAATTAGAGCAAATAGAGGGACACTCACCGAGCCAGGAGTGAATAGTCCATACCGGAACAGAAATCCCCAAGAGAATATAAAGCTTTTAGAGGAGATGCGTAACGGGATTCATCGGCCTGGTTCACATGTTTTAAGGGCAAAAATAGATATGTCCTCTCCTAATCTAAATATGCGAGACCCCGTAATGTATCGAATCTTAGATACACCTCACCATAGAACGGGTAATGAATGGCCTATATACCCTATGTACGATTTTGCGCACGGTCTGTCAGACTCAATTGAAGAGGTTACGCATTCCTTGTGTACCATGGAGTATGAAGATCACAGACCTCTTTACGATTGGTTTATCGATGAGCTCAAGGTATTCAAATCTAGGCAAATCGAGTTTGGAAAAATTTTCCTGAGTCACACCATACTAAGTAAGCGAAATTTGACTAAACTGGTGGAAACTGAATTAGTAAGCGGGTGGGATGACCCACGAATGCCCACAATTTCTGGTATGAGACGGCTAGGCTATACAGCAGATTCTATACGGGAGTTTTGCCGTAGAGTCAGTATAACTAAAAGATGGCATACGGCGGAAATAGAACTCTTAGAACATTGCTTAAGAGAAGACCTAAATAAAAAGGCAAATAGAGCACTTGCAGTGTTACGGCCTATCAAATTAGTCATAGAAAACTACCCTGAGGATCAGGTCGAGTACCTTGAAGCCGCTAATAACCCGCAAAATAGTGATAGCGGGACAAGGAAAATACCATTCTCAAAAGAGCTGTACATTGAGCAAGATGACTTTATGGAAAATCCGCCTAAAAAATTCTTTCGATTGACAGTCGGAAGAGAAGTTAGGCTTAGATACGGTTATTTAATCACCTGTGTTGAGATTATTAAAGATCCTACAACGGGCGAGGTTATAGAGCTAAGATGCACCTATGACCCAGAAACACGGGGTGGAAATGCCCCAGATGGAAGAAAAGTTAAATCAACCATACACTGGGTTAGCGCAAACCATTCGATTGACGCCGAGGTACGACTTTACGAAAGACTTTGCCTAGACCCCGAGCCAGATATATCAGATGGGAAAAGTTTGGAAACGGTTCTGAATCCAAATTCCCTCGAAATTATACGCTCAGCGAAAGTGGAGCCAAGCCTTAAAGAATCAACACCTGGAAACCCAATTCAATTCGAAAGGCTAGGTTATTTTTGCCTGGATTCAGAGGATTCAGACAATAGTAATGATCTTGTGTTCAACAGAACAGTTTCCTTGAGAGACAGTTGGTCTAGGATCCAATCTCATAACTGAATATATGCGGTTAGATTTTATCTAAATTTGGCTTTTTGCAAAAAAGGAATCCTACACTACCAACCATCGATACCAAAGCCAATAAATAAAAAGCTCTATCATAGTTTCCATAATGGTCATACATTAACCCAGCAACGTACGGCCCTAATGTCATCAACAACATCATAGGAAACATAGATAAGCCCAGTACTTTACCAAAAGCTTTTCTTCCGAAATATTCTCCTCTGATTGCTGTTCCTAAAGGAATTCTGGCTCCAAACCCAAGTCCATACACAACAACGAAAATGGGAGCCATATGTACGCTTGTGATTGAAGTGGCATATATAACACCTAATCCTTGTATTATTCCGAAGATACAAAGAGATATATTTTTTGCTACTTTGTCTCCTAAATAACCGCCTAAAATTTGGGCTGCCCCTGAGAAAAGCATTGTGGTTCCCCATATCCAGGCACCTGTCTGAACCGATATACCTTGGTCCCTAAGGGCCAAAATTAAATGCACTGTCATAGTTCCGATCAGCATAGTAGACATGCCATTACAAATTGCCAAAACCCAAAACACCGGCATCTTTACAATTGTCATCATTGGGTAGTTGGTTTCGGTACCATTATTTGGTAGTCGAGAGGAACTCGTTTCTTCAACTTGCTTATCTTTGACCCCATCTGGAACTTCTCCAAATTCTTCAGGGGAATTTCTTACGAGTTTGCTGGCTGGATAGGCTATTAAGATGAAAAATATCCCTAGAGACATTGCCGTCATTCGCCAACCCACACCACCAGGTTGCACCATCCAAGCCAGTAATGGAACGAGGAAAAAACTCCCCATCGAAAACCCAATCCCTCCAAACCCCATGGCTATAGTTCTCTTCTTATCAAACCAGTTGTTGATAACAGTCATCATTGGCAGCCAACCACCGGCAGAGGCCCCGAGCATAATGACAATGTATGAGGCGTAAAACATCAACAAGCTATTGGTTTGGCTGAACATAATGAATCCCAATCCAATAATCATGACCCCGGAAAACACAATTTTCTTGGGACCATAGCGGTCAACTAATATTCCAACCACCGGTCCCGCTAACCCACTTTCAAGTTGTCCAAACGAAAAAGCCAGCGCTAACTCCGCCCTACCCCATCCAAAATGCTGTTCTAAGGCGTCAATCCATACACCTACTCCACCAAAAACTGGGGATCCTGTTGCAGCATTAAGAAAAAGGGTCAAAAGAACTAGCCACCATCCATAAAAGACAGCGTGACGCCATTTAAATGGCGCAAATGAGGTTGTAGGTTCAGGTGATTTCATATACTCCAATTTGAACCGAATCAAATATAAAAGAAAAACTCTTAACCTTTTTAAAAGTTTCCATATAACTTAGTCCAAATTCATGAATTAAGATTGTGTAATAAAGAAACCATTGGGTCAAGTATATTTAAACTGCCTTGCAGTCGGCGCGGCCTTCGATTCACGAATATAGGCTGCCAGCCCAGGAGAATTAAATTGAGGTTCGCCTTTTATAGGTCTCACCAAAGCGTGTGTCCTGTTATCTCTCATAGACTCCAAAGGTGCACAATACCAATGAGTATCGTAATACATTTACACCTCTTAATTAAGTGATTTAACGGACTGTGCAAATAATAACTCAGAAAATATACATTATGAGAAGACATGCTAGTTTTAGTCAGTTATACTATCGCTCGATAAAAAGAGGCTAATAAAACAAAATGGAGGCATAGAGGCCATGGTGGAACAACAATTACAAATACTCCGACCTGAGACTCTCATAGCAGAGTTCAAGAGTATCGGTGTTACACATGTCGTTACGATCCCTGATAGTGAAACGAATTATCTATATGAATTGATGGCGAAAGAAGATTGGTTGGAAGTAGTACCTGTATCCAGGGAAGGGGAATCAATGGCTGTTGCCTTGGGACTCAATGTGGCGGGTAAGGTACCCGTGGTTCTCATTCAGAATACAGGCATGATGGAATCTGGAGATTCCATCAGGGGAATGGCGTTGGATACAGGTTTTCCTCTTTTGATGGTTGTTGGGTATCGTGGGTGGACCCGGAAGGGACACACACCAGACTCCGCTGCCGTTTATACTGAACCATTTCTTAACGCTTTCCACCTAAATTATTATTTGGTTGAGACTGACGAAGATGGGGCTCGAATAACTGACGCTTATAACGAAACTGTGAAGACAAAAAGACCCGTGGTTGTGCTGATTGGAGATGAATATCACGGTTTTAATAGATAATCAGGTCCTAAATCATCAGGAGTATAAAATGATTGAATCAAAAGAAGTATTTGAAGCATTTCAAAAACACAGGGGCAACGCAATAGTGTCGGTCCAAGGTACGTCTGGAAAACATTGGGCTGATGTAACCACCAACCAAAATAGGGATATTTCTATGGGTGGTGCAATGGGCCAGTCCACCGCAGCGATATTTGGTTTGGCCTTGGGGCTTCCAAACGAAAAGGTGGTACATTTTGATACCGAAGGTGCATTGCTGATGAACCTGGGTGTGTTGGCCTCAATAGCTGGTAAAAAGCCTGCGAATTTTGTTCATTTCCTTTTGGACAACGGATGTTACGCGACCACTGGTGGCCAGCCGGTACCTAACTCCGAAGATATTGACTATTCAGTAATAGCTGCCGGGACAGGCTATGCCGCCACATATAATTTCGATGACCTAGAGGAACTCTCTACCAGCCTTGATGAAATTATGAGCCAAGATGGCCCAGTTTTTGTAGCCATAAAGGTTCCCGCTGAGGTCGAAAACCTGCCTATAGGAATGCGAGAAAGAAGGACATCAAGGAGTAGGGGACAGACAATATCAGATTTGCGAGCTGAACTCGGCATTAGCTAATCCTAGCATGAGGGTGCCTCAACCCTAGTTTCTATAATCAGGGTCATCAAGAGGCACCTTCATCCAACTCATAATTTCCTTTACCATTTTGTACGCTTTGAGTTTTTCCTGATCTGTACCCACGGACTCAGCTGAATCAAAAATATCGGAAATTTTCTTCACCATGTCCGGTCCTAAATCTAATAAAGACTCACTTCCTGACATCGCCCATTTACAAAGAATATATCTGACAATAGCCCCCGTTGGTATATTTAGATTCCGACTTAACCGTATTACTGTAGGAAGTGGGTTTTCCTGAGTATACAGGGCGACATCATTTTTGAAATTATTGTCCTTGTCTGTAGGATTCGAATCCCAAATGAATTGTTCCAAGGTGATTGAATGATCGATTGACATAAATGTTTCTCACTTTTCTAACCAAGAATTACCTTCATCAATATATTTACTGTCACCCACAAAAGATACTGTAATTTCCTGAAAATAAGTAACCTGATTGGTTGTCAGGGAGGCATCGTATTTTTGGGTAACTGATATCACTTCCGAATTTGTCTCTCTAAAACTCTCTTCTAATATTCTCCCCTCTACATAATCAGGTATCCCTTGTCCTAGTATTGTCAGTATAGTCGGCAAAATATCTATATTGCCTGACGGTGACAATATTTTTTCATTTTCCAGAAATGTAGGCCCAGCGCATATGAGAGTATTATTCATCTCATGTAAGCTCATAGAACCGTGCTGTCCAAGGTTTTTTGCACCGCCGGTTGAGAACACATGACCTGGGTATCCATTGACGTTGTCAGAGGAGTCCCAGTTGAAAGACATTATTATATCGGGAGACCTTTTCCCCTCATTCATAATAGAAGACAGAGAAACAGTGCCCTTCACTTCCCCTAAACGCTCCGAAGCGCACAAGGTACCACACCATACCTGGCTAGAAAGCCATTCAACCAATTCAGAAACCAAATGAACATCCTTCTGATTTTTCAAATAAAAAAGGGCGCATCCACCATTTTGTGCCAAAAGCCAATCGTCAGAGCCTGCCAAATTAGAAGACTCCAAAAGTGTTTCAATATCTATGACTTCGGAAATAGTTGAGTACCCATGGTCAGACAAAATCATTAAATCAGAATTCTGATGTTGAGGTGAAGCGTTGATATACTCCATAATTTTGCCGAACTCTAGGTCAGCCTCCCTTAGTGCTGCTTTGGCAGCATCACTTCCAACCCCAAATGCATGCTGCGATTTATCTGGTTCTGAAGACCAAATCAGGGCAACTTCAGGATTAATTTTGCCCAACACATACTCAATAAATATATCAACTGCTTTTTTATATCTTGGGGTATTGGGTAATTGTTCTTCTGGCCACCCACCAAATAACCCTTCAAGTTCCTTATGCAAGCTCGAAGGTATTGTGAATTCAGGATGAATGGTCGCACCACCATAAACATCAGCAAGAGGATTATGCACATAAGCATTTCCACTGGTGCCTACACCAATCGCGACATATTCCATACCTTTTTCCGAAATGATTTCTTGCAAGGTTGGTACGCCTAGCACATCCAAACCAGCATTTCGAATCTCCGATAATTGAACATTGAGAGCTGGTATCACATTTGAATTATCATAATCTCTAGCTACAAAAGAGTTGCCGGCCAACCAATGTTTACCGGGATTCACACCTGTCACCATTGATGCAGCGTTTACCCTAGTAACCGACGGGAAAACAGGATGATGGTTTTCAAAAAAGGAACCGTTTTGGGATACTTGGAACAAGTTAGGTGCATCCGAACTATTAATTTGGGCAGGCTGCAAACCATCGAAAACAGCTAATATTATCTTAGTCATATTTCTCCCTCTAAAAATCCTGGCTAATCAAAAAAAATGAGATTATTACTTTTGGCCGATCAAATGATCACCTAAAATAAGCCGCCTGTCACTCCCCATGTTATTCCTACTAAACCTGGTCTTGAGACGCTATTTCCTCAATATATTCAATCACTAACCTATCAAAATCAAGGTCTGCTACAATCGAGCGTATTCACCCTGTTCATGCGAGGAAGAAATGATCGATAGCCAAAAAAGGTACCAATTCAGACAAATACTCACGGGTAATCGGTGCGTGCATCCAGGGTCCGTATTTGACGCCATATCCTCCCGAATTGCTGAGGATTTAGAGTATCGGGTAGGTATGTTCGCCGGTTCAATTGCCTCAGCTGTAATATTAGGTGACCCCGACCACATTCTAATAACCCTCACAGAATTTGCAGAGCAGACACGAAGAATATGTCGTGCCTCAAACCTTCCCATAATGGTAGATGCAGACCACGGATATGGAAACGCGCTTAACGTCAAAAGAACGGTTGAAGAGTTAGAAAACTCTGGGGTAGCGGCCCTCACAATTGAAGATACTGTTCTTCCGAGGCAGTTTGGGAAATCTAAGCCAGAGCTAATACCTTTACCAGAGGGTATAGGTAAAATGAAGGCGGCATTGTCGGGTAGAAAAGATCAAAGTTTGGTAATAGCCGGAAGAACCAGTGCATTCCAAATAACAGGTACGGAGGATGCTATTGAAAGGGCCAAGGCATATGAAAGTATTGGAGTTGATGCGATTTTCTTTGCAGGGCTAAGTACAAGAGCTCAGTTAGAAGCTGTCAAAAATTCCATTGCGGTACCTATAATGCTCGGAAGTACACCAAAGGACATAAACGACAATCAGTATCTTTCATCAATGGGAGTGAAGATAGCTCTCCAAGGACACCTCCCTTTTATGGCGGCTGTAAAAGCAACTAGAGACACAATGAAAGCCCTTGTTGAAGGAAATCAACCCTCAGAAGTAAGCACAACAGCGCTAGATAGTGAGTTAATAGACAAAGTGACTAAAGATCAACAGTTTAAAGACTGGTTTAAAGAGTTCCTCTCATAGTTATTGTTCAAGAAATTAAAGGTATTACTTTCTTTTCAAACAACTTCATAGATCTAATTACCTCTTCTTGTGAGATACCTCCCATTGCAAAATTACATCCAAAATACGAAATTCCGTGATCTTTTAGCATCATAATTTTCTCGGCGACGGCTTCAGGTGTTCCTATAAATGCTCTTTTCTCAGAGATATAGTGACTATCTAGTGGTAACTCACTTCGCTCATTCCTCCATTTTTGCATGGGTAAATGAACCTCGGTGGCATCCACTAAGTTCCTTCGCCACTGCATAATATCCTGTATCCAATCTACATGTTTCTTGGTGTTCTCAAGCGCCCTTCTCTCGGTATCGGCCACATGAACATACCGGAAAAATGGAACATCATCCATATGATCAGGCTGGCCTTCCTGATGACATAGCCTTCTATATTTTTCTACTAAAGCGAGAGCGGCATCTGTATCTTGGACAACCGCTATACACAAAAGAAACTGGTTTGAAATCATAAAATCCAAAGTCTCTTCAGACCTCGTGGCAGCTATATATATAGGTGGATGAGGTGACTGAACAACAGACGGAACTAGATCCACATTACGAACAGAAAAGAAAGGGCTGTCGACACTTACTCCTTTGTCACACCATAAATCCTTCACTGCTAGCACGGTCTCTCTAAACCTCGACTGACTATCTTCAGCGGGTACCCCAAACCCACCATATTCATAACCATATGTACCTCTTCCGAAGCCAACATCTAAACGCCCTAGGCTTAAGAGATCTACTAGGGCTGAGTCCTCGGCAATCCTGATAGGATTATGCAAGTTTGGAACAATTACCGCGGTACCCAAACGTATTTTCTCTGTGACTGCTGCCAAGTGTCCAAGCATTAGTAATACAGAGGATCCCATACTATAGCGGGTGAAATGGTGCTCAGCGAACCAAGCCCCATGGTACCCCATAGATTCGGCCAACCTAACTTGTTCTACAGAATTATGGAATACCGAAGTTTGATTCACTCCTTCGGGCCAAGACATGTGTGTGAAAAGCCCTAATTTCATATCTTCTAATCCAATTCCGAAACGAGGTCCATCAGTCTGCCCAAGGCATCAGTCTTACTTGCTATATCATCACCTGGCAAACTAACTTTAAGTGTATTGACTCCCAAATTTTTATAGAGTGATAGCCTTTTTTTGATCATTTCATCTGTGCCAATTAGATTGGATTTCAAAGCAAGTTCATTAGGAACCATATCCCGAGCTTCTTCTCTCCTACCTTCCACCCACAACTTTTGAACCACATCCACGACCTCTCCATAACCCTGTCGGGCGTAAGCATTCTTATAAAAATTATTTTTTACCGACCCCATAGCCCCAAATGTAAATCCATACCCACGTGCATGCTTTTTTGCTGTTTCTTCGACTTCATCGGTGAAATCCAAAGAAACTGGAATCAATATATCTATGTCTTCAATATTTCTACCGGAGCGCAATAGTCCTTTCTTGATTTTATCCAGAAAAACGTCCCCTGTTTCAGGTATAAAACAACCCCCAATCCATCCATCAGCTTTTTCACCTGTCATTTCTAAGTTAGTGGGGCCGAGGGATGCCACATAAACAGGAACTTCCCAAGTCTTGGCACTTGTCCTTATAGCCTTTCCTTCTCCGCCTTCCAAAGGCAATTCATAATGATTTCCCTTATATAGAAGTTTTTCCCCGGCCACGCCCATCTTAATAATCTCCAGAAGTTCTTTAGTTCTTAATATGGGATTACCGAATGTCACCCCATGCCAGCCTTCAATAACTTGAGGCCCGCTTGTACCTAACCCGAGGATGAACCGTCCCCCTGACATAGATTGCAAAGTTAGGCTTGTCATTATCAGATTGCCGGGAGTTCGACTTCCTACCTGTACTATTCCTGTACCCAGCCGTATTTTTGTTGTAGAAGCAGCCAGATATGCAAGAGGGGTTATCGCATCGGTACCCCAGGCCTCCGCAGTCCATATGGAATCAGCCCCTAAGGCTTCGGCCTCTCTAGCAAATTCTGATATTTGATTCCAATCTGAAGCATCTGAGGTGACTCCGTTGAATGATCGTACCGCTATTTTCATATTAAATTTCCATCACCCTTCTATATTAAATATTTGGATAATTTGCATGAGATTTATTATTCCTGATCTGATTCAAATGATCCAAATCATGAACTCTTTGAAACAAATACCAAGCTCCAGCATGCAGGTCCCCAAAAAAACTATGGGTTGACATTTGATTCATATTTGGCATGACTGGGAGATTGCCCGTCATAGATGTCCATTTGAATGCTCCGTCTAAGAGTCCTTTGCGCAATTCATCGATATTTAAATTAGAAGTCTCCCTTGGAGGATCTATATTAGAAGCATCTCCAGTATTCCCAATGGCGAGTTCCGATATCAAATTAGTCACTCTATGTGTACTTGTCATAACGTGTTCTAAAATTTCTGAAATAGTCCATTCAGCGCTATCAAAAGAATAGTCGGCTTGCTCTTGATTTATATCTGATACTTCTTTTATGAGTTCTAGACGGGCCGCTATGGATCTTACCCATAGCTCTTTAAAGGGATATTTTTCACCTTGTGAAATGAGGTATTCTCTAACTCTCTCTTCTTCAGGTGTCATATTTTCAGTCCTTAAAACCAATTACCTTCTTTGCAACATTTCAGGCCACTTCACAATGGCGAGTACTAGTATAAACAAACCAAGTAAACCATTGAAAATTAAGGCAAGTGATACATCACTATTTTCCGCTATAAATCCAGATATCAACACCCCTACAGGCAACCCATACACAGCTAATTGGCGAAGGCCGAGAACCCTTCCACGCATTTCTGCTGAAGTGTATTTCAACAGCATCATAGCCATAGTGACCATTGCAAAAGACTGCGAGATACCCACAAAAAACAAAACCGGTAAGGATACGTAGAACCATTGCATATAAGCCATTATCAGAATACCGATGTGCCAAAATATTGAACCAACGATCATTGCCCGCCCTGCTCTATCCATAGTAGAAAAATAACCGATAAGTAATGAACCCAGTAAGGCGCCGGCAGAGTATGTACCCATCAACCATCCTAGACCGGCGGCATCAATATTCATCACCTGTCTTGCTATCACTGCCAGGAGAGTGTTGTTTAACGGAAATGCCGTTAAGTTAACAATAAACGCAACAGCAAGCAGGCCAAACAAAAAGGGGTTTACTTTGACATAAAAAAATCCCCCCTTTAGGTTTTCGAAAACAGATTGGGCAGTTTTTATAGCCGTATTAGGTACTCCCGGGATCAAGAACACAAACAACAAAGATAATAAGTGCAAAATAATAATGAAAAGATAGCTTTTCCCTACACCAACTGACTCCAATAGAAACCCTCCGAAAACCGGGCCTATGATTTGTGTCATATCTCTTCCAGTTCTCAAGAGGGCAACACCATTTTGCAATTGAGATGGAGAAACTATAACCGGAAGCACAGACTGTCTGACAATCATATCTAAGGAGCGAGAAAGCCCAACAAGGGCCGCGAAAATCAAAACCGCTGTCACGCTTAGAAAATCAAACAAGGTTAATATAAATATCGACGAAGACAATATGACAAATGAAATTCGACCGAATATATATAACCGACGTCTTCCTAGCCGATCGACTATGACCCCAAAAAAAGGCGCTACTACTGTGCCAGTAAATCTAAGTGCAGCAAAAATTCCCAGAACAAGAGGAGACTCAGTTTCACCCAATATATACCAAGACAAGATCAGGATTTCCATAAATTCTGCCGTTGAGAGAGCCAAATCTCCCAACCACATAAAGCGAAATCCTCGAACATTTAGGGAATCAAAAGCCCTTCCTAAAATTTTCCTCACAGAACTACTAAACCTACTCCACAGTTACTGAACATTAGAGAATCCTACACGAATCTCTAACCTGATACATATCATTTACCATAAGGGTATAATCCCAATCGAAGAAACATGAATTAGTCTGAAATACCCGTTAAGGTGGAAAAAAGCATGAGTGCTATAGAAAAAGCTACATTGGCAGCTGGGTGTTTTTGGTGTATTGAAGCCGTTTTCGAGTTGGTTGAAGGAGTAGATAGGGTAGTATCCGGTTACATAGGGGGCACTATTGAAAACCCATCCTATGAAGCCATTTGCACAGGTACCACTGGACATGCAGAGGCAATCGAAGTTTATTACGATCAAACTGTATTAGATTATCAAACTGTCCTGGAGATTTTCTTCAGTTACCATGATCCAACGACACTAAACAGGCAAGGCGCTGATGTGGGAACTCAATACAGATCTGCAATCTTCTATCACAATGATACTCAGAAAAAATTCGCTGAACAGTCGATAAAATATCTAAATGATGAGAAAGTATTCCCTGATCCAATCGTGACAGAAGTGACCGATGCCTCAAAATTCTATGAAGGTGAGAATTACCATCAATCATTCTTCAAAAACAATCCTTACCAACCTTACTGTCAGTTCATAATTGCACCAAAGGTGATGAAGTTAAGGGAGAAGCACGCACATCTATTGAAAATTGCCCAACCGCATTAATCCAATTAACCTATCGTCATACACCAGCAGTTCTTTCGGCGACCTTTCGTGGGTGCTCAAATCGGAAATTTTCCATCCCGATGAGCTTATTGTACGAACCAAATATTTCCTCTACGTTATCTTCCAGTAGATCTAACGGATCTTTCTCGTTATCCGACTTGTCATATACCTTTCTCAAACTATAATTTGTGAATCTTTCTGCCGGTATCCTTCCTGCATCCCGTATCATATCTCTGAACTGGGAAGGCTTCATTAACTGACCGTGTTGAGCCCCTGCGGATGTAGAAATACTTTCGTTAATTAAAGTACCCCCCAAATCATTTACCCCTGCGGTAAGTAGTAATTGAGAAATTCGGTCTCCCTCTTTAACCCAAGAGGCCTGAATGTTTGGAATCCAATTATTCAACATGATTCTCGCGACAGCATGCACCTTCACCACATCCATACCGGTAGGTCCAGTTCTAACATTAGGGATTAACCCTTTAAGAAACATAGGGGCTTCAGAGTTCACAAAACTCAACGGTACGAATTCTGTAAACCCGCCCGTTTCCATCTGTATGTTCCGAATAATATCGATATGTTCGGCAATTTGCAGATTTGTCTCCACATGACCAAACATCACAGTAGATGTAGTTTGTATACCCAGTTCATGGGCTGTCGTTATGACATCGATCCATTGGTCCTTAGTTATACGGCCCGGGGATATTTTATCCCTTAAGTCCTGGTCCAATATCTCTGCTGAGGTGCCTGGTAAACTTCCGACACCTGCATCTTTCAGATCACTGAGGTGTTGCCTTATGGATGTCTTAGATCGGATTGATCCATAAAGAACCTCTTCAGGGGAAAAACCATGAATATGAATATCTGGAAGTTCAGCTTTTATTGCCTCACATAGCCGAATGTACAGATCTCCTTCCATTTGAGGTGGTAGGCCTGCCTGTATACATACTTCAGTGGCTCCATAATCCCATGCCTCTTTTGACCGACGGACTATTTCCTCCACTGGTAATAGATAACCTTCTTCTTGCCTGAAATCCCTACTAAATGCGCAGAATCCACATCTTTTTATACAGACATTAGTAAAATTAATGTTTCTATTTACAACATATGTCACGACATCTCCCACAGTCCTTCTGCGCAAAACATCGGCAACCAACACTGTAGCGTTGTACTCTAATCCATTGGAATCTAGAAGCAGACAGGCATCTGACGCTGAAATATCACCGCCGGCAATCGCAATTTTTAAAACACGAGATATTTCCGGTTCTATCGAAGCCAAAATACCCGAAAAGTCCACATTTAAATCATTTGATTCAATATCAGACATATCTGTTAATACCGTCCTTTACATATCCTTCATCGTCAGCCAATGCTCTCACCTTTGTGAGTAAGTCTACCGGTAAATATTCATCAGTATCAAGGAAATACTCTGGGTATACCGCCAATCTTGGCCGCAATTCAAATCCTGCTGACTCTGTTTTTGATTTCAGGTTGGTGATGAGAGGCCACGGTGCTTCAGGATTAACATAATCGATTGTCAAAGGAGAAACCCCACCCCAGTCATTTATACCAGCCTTCAAATAAACCTCGTAGTTCTCCGAACTAAGGTTTGGCGGCACTTGTATGTTGGCACTAGGGCCCAAAATAAGCCGCGCAGCAGCAACAGTCCACAGCATTTCTGTAGTTTCAGCATCGGGAGATTCTGCCATCGGTGTCTCTGGCTTCGCTCTAAAATTTTGAATTATTATCTCCTGTATGTGATGAAACCTTCGCTGTATGTTCCTAATTTCTAACAGAGACTCCATTCTATCTGTCATAGTTTCCCCTATACCTATAAGCAAACCGGTGGTAAATGGGATTCGCAATTCCCCAGCTATCGAAATTGTTTTTAACCTCACAATCGGCCTCTTACTTGGAGCAAACTCATGAGGCCCTCCGACCTGATAAAGAAGTTCACTGGTACTTTCCAACATTAATCCGGTTGAGGGATTTGAATCTTTCAAGGTGTTTAACTCTCTGTGAGTCATTGTTCCCGGATTGGCGTGAGGTAAAAGTTTCGTCTCTTTCACCACCAGTTCCGTCATAGCGCTCAAATAGTCCAAGGTGTTGTCATAACCGTTAATGGAAAGCCATTTCTTAGCTTCCACATACTTTTGTTCTGGCCTTTCCCCCAGGGTAAATAAAGCCTCTGTACACCCTAACTTTTCTCCATCCTTTGCCACATTCAGCACTTCTTCAGGGCTCATATACAGCCTTTCAGCCTGATCAGGGTCTACTCTAAACGTGCAGTACCCACAATAATCACGACACAGCCTCGTCAATGGAATGAAAACCTTTGGAGAAAAAGTGACCGTTCTCCCCTTACCATAATCTCTAATACTAGACGCAGCGCGGCATAGATCATCTATGTGATCTTCTGAATAGTTACCCAGTAAGAGAACTTCTTTATCAGTAAGTTCCAAAAATTCGGAAGCTTTAGAAATAATCTCGCTAATTTGTTTGTTTGCTGTTTGTTTTTGAGTCATTTCAATTAAGTATATTAAATTAAAGGATCCGTTCCTGTTAACTGAAGATTCTTAAATCGTATAATTTCACCTTCAGACCACCCATTGAGATTTCTAAACACTTCTTCAGAATGTTGACCTAGCATAGGGGCCGGTTCTTGAGATTGGACCTGTGCAAATTCAAAATCCCACGGAGGTACGGGATAATCAAAATTTCCTGACTCAGGGTGAGATATTTTTTCAAATAATTGCATTTCATGAAAGTCATTATTTTCCGCGGCTTCTAATAAAGTCAAAATTTTCTCACACGGCACCAACGCGTTCTGTAATTGTTTTACAACTTCTTCA
>VFFY01000182.1 GCA_009392675.1 SAR202 cluster bacterium
CTGCTCCGGCCACCATTACCAAACTACCGGGCCCGCCATCGCTCAAATAAAGATTTCGGGCATTAAATTTGTCGCCTTGTTCTGAAATGAACCGGTGCAAGTAATAATGATTAACCAACCCTATGCTTATTTCCTCAGCAGCTACTGCCGCCACTTGAGGAGTGTTCTTCGGGTAAGCAATGGGTTCATTGGCTAACATATCGGTCAACCATTGCCTTGTTTTTTCTTCTCCCCAGCTGGCCCTCATTCCAGTAATCATCGTCTGGAATGAGCTATTTGTAGGGGCCCATCCCAATTTACCTTTCCATTTAGGCTCTGTTAAATCATCAAGGGACGTAGGCAAATCAGCAGATTCAATTGTAGCCGTATGGACCAAGGTCCTAGCCCTACCAGATATGCCGACCCATTTGCTGTCATGTGGCTTCGCCCAATCAGCAACCCTGTCAGTTATGGTACCGGGAAGCTCTATAAGGCGTCCTTCTTTTACTAGAACACCCAGACCCCCTGGATCTTGTGCGAAATATACATCAGCAGGGCTATTGGAGCCCTCTTCAAGAATCATCGTAGCAACCGGAAATGTTTTGCCGTATTTGACCTGTACATCTATTCCAGTTACTTCTTCGAACTGTTCGACTATGTTCCCAACAAGACTTTCCGACCTTCCGGAATAGAGAACTAATTCTCCTGGATCAAGATCTTTTACTATAGTTTCAACCACGGGAACTTCTATAGTTTTTACAATTTCCTTCTCGACGACTACCTCTACAGGTATTTCTTTCACTACTTCTGTAGCGCAAGCCATAAATACTGCCAGAAGAGTTGCTATGGCCAGCGCCACTGTAAGGAGGGTTCTATTCATGATTAACATCATTTTGGTGTTCGCAAGACTAATCGATGAACAATGCCTGCTAATTGTATTTATTTCGTACATATAGTTTATATAAGTAAGTATTCACTAAGTAAATTACTTAGTATGCCCTGTTAAATAGTTTAGGTAATGTGAAATAATAGTGTCAATAACTAGGGTCAAATACCTGATATTGGTATTTTAAATACTGTTTTTACCTAATCGTAGGTACGTGTGAAAGAGTTGACTGGGAAATGTATTATTCTGCTAAATATGCCAAAGAATAGAATCATAGTCTAGAACCTTTCATGGATAATCTCCTACCCAACTGTAAATAATGGCTCCGTTTTCATTTGAAATGTCCACTTCCTAGGCTTTCAATAATCAACCCGCTTCTTAAATGTATGTAATTGATTAAATCACAGGACGTTGTAGTACCAAAGAATATAAATATTAATCGATGTACATGTAATACCGATCGCTACTACCAAACCTAAAGGAACGATGCTATGAAAATGATTTCGTTTGGCCATTGATAAAGAATGGTAAATGAATAAAAAAATAGCCAGAAAACTGAAAACCCATACTAGATTGGCTGTCCAAAGCAATATTTCAGGATTTGAATAGAATAAGGAATGGTCAGCAATGATATTGTTTCTATAATAAAAACTTGCGTGCAAAAATATCGAGGACGAAATGAATGGCAAGCACCCAAGTAGTCCTTTCGTTATTGATTTATCTTTTACAATTTCAGGGGGAATACTTATGTTATCCCTCTCATCTATCAATCTTTTGTTTTTTTGTTGTTTCATAATATTTTAATTATCGGGTACATTTATCGTTTTAGTAAGCGTGTGATAACGTTTAAAAAGAATCATTAGAATACGTGGCAAGAGCATTGAAAATTTGAACATCATCATCCTATCAGCCATATGGGCATTCGCATCGTATTTCATCGGAACCATTTCTATAGGAGATCTGATATCAAAATTAAAAAATGTCGATATTCGTTCTGTAGGAACAGGTAATCCTGGGGCCTCAAATATTTATGCGGAGGTTGGACCAATATATGGGATTGCAGTTTTTTTTATTGATATAGCTAAAGGTTTAATAATTACTCTCCCTGTGATCCTTTTAGGGTACCCAACCTGGATTGCAACCATTGGAATCATCTTTTTCCTTATAGGGCATATGATTATAAGACCATGGGGAAAACCAGGTGGGATCGGGATGGCCACCACTATGGGAGCCGGAATCGTCCTCCTGCCAGTCGGTGCCTTGATAGCGGTTTTACCTTCTTTTTTGATATTAATAATTACAAGAAGACCTGCATACACCGGTGTTTTCGCCTTTGTATCCACAATAATTGCAGGTTGGCTAATACATTTGGATCTGATCGCCACAACTACGGTAATTATTTTAGCTGGCGCCGTGCTAGTTAAATTTCAATTCCAATACAGAGAGTTAGACCCCCACCAATGAGATCATAATCCCCAGCCCCTAGGGGAATTTCAAAGTCCACAGGGCAGTTCTCACTTAGTTTATGTTGATTATTTTTTTGTGTATGGGATTCGGTTTGCTGGAAACGCCAAGCTCCGATGATAAGAAATTTGAAAAATGTCGTCGAAATCCAAATGAACCCCACTAGGCACAAATTAATGGCCAGTATGAATCCCGATTTCCTTGGGTTATAAAGTAACAACCTCAAGCCTACTACGGCTTCGAGTAACATAACAATTGATAGCAAAGGAGTAATCTTCTCCATATTGGGTAGAGTGATATTTTTTAAAACCGTTAGTATTTACATATGAAAATAGCGGGTATGAGACAACCTGAATCAACCAGATTACACCCAACATAAAACAAGAAACAGCCAAATTAAGAAGCGGGGTGAAAAACACACCTCTTCTGACATTAGTGCCCCCGTATCAGTTCTTGGGTAGATTCGGAGCTACGTTTTATTTCTAACCACACTGAAGTGTATTTACGGGATTATTTTGAAGATACCATTAACGTATTTACTGAAGTTCCTAAGGCTTCTGCTAGTTTGAATAAAGCTGCCATTGTTAAATTTTGTTTACCGTTTTCGACCAGACTTATGTAAGCTCTATCAACCCCTGCAAGAATCGCTAATTCACCTTGATTCATACCTTTGGCTCTCCGGATCTCCAAAACTTTTCCACCTACACCTAGAAGTGTGTCTCGTAACGACAAATTACCTGCCCCTATTCCCATAGCATCCTGCAAAACTGTCAGACCCGTAGCAGAATTGTCCGCAATTGCCGCCGTTCCGATTTCATCACTAAATCCCTTGAAAGCCGGCCCTCCCAAAATAACAAAAGGTGGATTCTCCAGAGATTCGATGCTTGAAACAGCATCTTTTACGCTCAGAATATTACCGGGTAAAACCACAGACAATGCAACGACATCTACCTCAATTTCCGTGAGATATTTGGCCAAATCTTCCGCCGGGGTATCCGGTCCCAAATATTCAACATCCCAACCTTCTAGAAACAGCAAATTAGCGAAAATTTTTGCCCCTATACAATGATTTTCACCTGAAGGAGATGTAACCAAGGCACGGAGACCATTAATCGAAAGTCTTTGGGATTTTTGAACCACCATGTTTATAAGATCGTCCACAATCTGGCTGGCATGGTGTTCGTGGGCAATAGTGATTCGCCCTCCATGCCACAAGTCTCCTAGGTCCACCATTGCAGGAGTTATAACGGAATTGTAAATAGAGGCTGGTGTACAGTTATAACGCAATGCCTCCTCAATCACCGAGACACTTCCAGTCCGATCAACCGAAGTCAAATGGTTGAGCAATCGCCCTTTAAAGCGATTCAATAAAACAAAATCGTCATTATTACGGCGAGTCATAATTACTACCCCCAAAACGCATTTGTATAACTTTCCTTCTGTAAGCGAATATCCTTACTAAGATGTTTTTAATAATGTATTTGTGAGCTACCCTACCTACCCTCCCCCCGGGGATCCTGTAAAAAATTTTGTCTTCCATACGACAAGTAGAAGGCCCTTCCGTAATAATACTGTGCTGGTGCCACCACAGGCTGTATGGTCCCTTCTTTTGGTAATCCACAAATAAATCACCTGGCGCCCATTTAATTATTTCTGTTCTCCATTTCATTGAAATAGGCCCCAGATTGATTTTGTATTCAAATTCTGAACCCTCATTCATATCGGAGGGAGATTCAGTTATACGAAAATCCATCCAATCCGGAGTGAGCAGTCCCAAATTAAGGGGAGAGGAAAAAAATTCAAACGCCTCTTCGGAACCTATCTCTAATTTTGCGGAGGTCTCAATTTTGTATTGAGCTCGAGACAGTTCAGGCAAATTTTCAGCTGAACCATCGGGGTATTTTTCCCGAGTATCTACTCTGGTGATACTAACCCCTTTGGGACAACATTCCTCATTCAAAGCATGTACCAAATCTTCATGGACAAACTGAAATTCTTTTTCCTGTAAGACAGTTGGATACGCTTTTTGGCTACTCGTTAATACTTTTTCCCCTTCTCCAAAAACAAGTCTTAGACAAAACCTGGGTAATCCAATAAGTATTTTGGCTCCCAAGATGGGAGCCAAGGATTTGGCAAAATTTTTACCAGTCACCGGCCGGGGTGAAGTGCAATTTATCGGCCCAGATATGGATTCATTATTTATGGCAAGATCTATAATCCTTAAAAGGTCTAAATAATGAATCCATGGCATCCATTGATTACCATTACCAATGTAACTGCCTATACCCATTTCAAAAGGTAATGACAACTGCTTCAAAAACCCACCTTCCCTTCCTAAAACCACGCCGATTCGCAAGGCACACACTCTGGTATCAAAATCTTCAGCCTCAAAAGCTGCTTTTTCCCATAAATCGCAAAGATCCGCTAGGAAACCGTCGCCTTTCCTAGAGGTCTCTGTAATTTCTTCGCCAAATTGGTCTCCGTAATAACCAACAGCACTGGCCGACACTAGAATAGACGGAGGGCTTTTGCACTCCCTCATGATTGATACAATTCTTTTTGTAACACCGACTCGACTATCAAAGAATTCTTTTTTTTTGGCTTTCGACCATCTCGAAGGAGCCAGTGGGCGCCCAACCAGATTAAGTACTACCTCAGAGTTTTCAAATTCAGTAATTAACTCTCTGTCAGCACTTCCAAAACTAATGAACTTAACACCGGTTCCAAGTTGTTCCGATGCTCTATTTACATCTCGAACTAGTGCGGTAAGGACATGCCCTCTCCCTTTCAAAAAAGAAACCAATGCACTACCAATAAATCCTGTGGCACCAGCGATGAGTATATTCATCAAAAAGATTCC
>VFFY01000183.1 GCA_009392675.1 SAR202 cluster bacterium
ACGTGACTTAGTCCTCTACACCATTATTCCGTAAGTAGTCGATGGCTGCTTGAACAGTAGTTATTGATTCGGCGTCTTCGTCAGATATTTCAATTTCAACGCCATCAGAACTAAATTCTTCCTCAAAAGCCATTATCAATTCAACCAAGTCAAGCGAATCTGCGTTCAAATCGTCTGTAAACGAAGCTTCAGGCAAAACTTCAGCCTCATCGACACTTAATTTCTCTGCTACAACAGCTTGAACTTTTTCAACTAGCGACATTTAATGCCTCCATTTTATCGATTACGTTTTAAACAGCGATGCCAACTTTCATATAAGATCCAAGTACCCCATTGACAAAGCTAGGAGAACTTTCTGACCCAAACCTTTTTGCCAGCTCCACGGCTTCATTAAGCACCGCTTTTTCAGGAACATTGGCTTCACACCACACTAATTCTGCAATTGCCATTCGAAGAATATTGCGATCCACCATTGCTATTTGCATCAAAGGCCAATCTGGAGCTAGCTCACTAATTATAGTATCCATTGAGACAAAATTTTCAAGTACATTTGCAACTATGTCACCAGCAAATATGTGAAAGTTGTTTTTAATTTTATATTCGTTAAAACCCCTCTCGAGAACCTCCATTGGGTCATGACCAACAGAGTCATATTCGCACAAAGCTTGCAATACCAACACTCTGGTTTCTCTTCTATTGGAAATACGGGGTTTATATTCCATTTCTACGAACTTCTTCACTAATTCCTACTAATTGCTATGATTGAATCTATATCATTGATACTAGAGACATTCGCAGCTCTATCAATCTTTTTTACCATTCCCCCTAGAGCTCGCCCTGGTCCTATCTCGAGAAAATTTGTTATACCTGACTTTATCATGAAGTCAACAGATTTTTTCCATTGCACACATCCTGAGATTTGAGTTATCAATTCCCTTTTTATTTCATCACCTGTTTGGAGAGGGCTCCCTGTACAGTTGGCTACAATGGGGACTTCAGGATCATTGAATTTCAACCCATCGATAAATTCCACAAGGCCAGCTTTCGCAGGCTCCATTAACCCAGAATGAAAAGCACCTCCAACTTTCAAAGGAATTACTTTTTTCGCTCCTCTAGCATTTGCCATATCCATAGCTCTGGCCACAGCAATTTTTCCTCCACTTATCACGATTTGTTCTTGGGTGTTGATATTTGATATGTATACGCCAGATTCCCTCGCTATTTCCTGCAAAACCATCTCATCCAACCCCAAAATTGCAGCCATAGTGCCTGGATTTGAATCGCAAGCATTCTGCATAAGTTCTCCACGTTCTTGAACTAGCAAAGCCGTGTCCATAACCGACAAAACGCCTGACGCCGCAAGGGCGGTGTACTCGCCAAGACTATGTCCTGCCATTAGATATGGAACCGGCATGGATTCTTGTGTAATCTTTTCTTTCATCGCTTCCATACAAGCCAAACTCACTGCCATGATTCCGGGTTGTGCATTCTTGGTCTCCCGCAAATCGTCTTCCGGACCTTCAAACATGATTTTAGATAGAGGTCTACCTAAAGCTTCATCGACCATATCAAACACTTGCCTGCCTGAGTCCGAACCTTCGTAAAGTTCCAATCCCATCCCGACAGACTGAGCACCCTGGCCAGGAAACAGAAAAGCTGTCTTGGAATTTCTTGCAAAGGTAAGTGTCATATTAATTTCCTTTAGTACGCTACATCCAAGATTTTATACGACTGTTTGATCAGGGCTGGTCACGTTACGGCCATTATAGGTTCCACAACTCGAGCATGCCCTGTGGGGCATGCGAGGAAGATGACACTGAGGACAAGTAGAAAGTGAAGCAGGTTTTATCGAATTATGAGCATTTCGACCGCCTTTTCTTTTACTGGAGTGTTTTTTCTTAGGTAGTGGTGGCATGTTAGTTTCCTTATTTATTAATTCGCTGGTCTAAAAGATTCTAATAGAGCAGCCAATTTTGTACTTTTATAATTATTTCTGCAATTACATTTTTCTTTATTGAGATTTATACCGCAATCTATGCACAAACCCTTACAATAGTCCTTGCATTTAGAATTGATAGATGAGTGCAGTGAAACGTACTGTAGCACCACATCAGATAAATCTAGTACATTATCCTCCCCGATATAAAAATTGTCCTCACCGCTTCCTTCTAATTCGTTTCTTTCACCGGTAATTAAATCAACCAGTGGGAAGTATTCTTCCTCTATCCCTAAACCTATGGATTCAACATATTGATCTAAACAATTTCCACATTGCCTACCGATTTTGGCTGACAGACAAGCACTCACCCATACTCCTACGTCAGTTTTGGTAAGTAAAACTGAGCCATCAACATCGCATTTAAATTCAGACCAATCCGCTTTGATGGTACTGCTTACACTTTCCAACTTTTTGTTACCACTACTCGCCTTTAGCAAGGTAGCTACTTTAAAGTCCATAGCACGTCCCATGGTATCAACTCAAAGAGACAATTCAAACAAATACTATATCTTTGGTATGGGAATTCGGTCAACCAGAATACAAGTCATTTTCAATCAAATATTTAACACCTAATGCATTGAGAGTAAAAGAGTTTGAAAATCCGTTAAGGTTAGATTACATTGGCTGGCGTACCAAAAATACCCAATGGGACTTATCAACAACCCGATGAAAAAGGCAAAACAATGACTTCTCCAGAAAAAAACTATGACGTAGTGGTAGTGGGGGCGGGAAACGCCGCCTTGACTTCTGCACTATCTGCGACATCAAAAGGTGTGAAAGTGGCGATTCTCGAAAAAGCTCCTAAACACCTACGAGGAGGCAATTCTTATTTCACAGGTGGTCTTTTCCGATTTGCATACAATGGAATAGAAGATATTTCAGAGTTATTACCAGACATAACCTCAGAAGAAAAACAAAATATAGATGTTGGATCTTACAAAGAATCCCAATTTTATTCCGATGTTATGAGGGTTACTGAAGGTTTGTCAGACGCTTCCTTACTTCAAGTACTAACGTCTCAATCATTCCCAACCATGCTTTGGATGCGAAATCAAGGAGTCCCATGGATACTTGCCTACGGCAGACAAGCTTTTGAACATGAAGGTAAACAAAGATTCTGGGGGGGATTGATTGTAGAAGCAGTCGGCGGTGGCAAAGGATTGTCCGATAGGCTTTTTGAATTAGTTGGACGAAAGAATATCGAAGTCCTGTATCAAACTAGTGGCACAGATTTGTCGGTCGATCAACAAGGACACATCGATGGAATAATTGCGAAATCAAAATCTGGATACGAGAAAATCTCCTGTAAATCGGTTGTACTTGCCTGTGGGGGTTTCGAAGCAAATACAGAAATGCGAACCCGATATTTAGGACCAGGTTGGGAATTAGCAAAAGTTAGAGGAACCCAATATAACACCGGCGATGGTATAAATATGGCTCTTCGAATCGGGGCACAATCTAATGGACACTGGAGTGGGTGTCATGCGGTTGCATGGGATTTAAATGCACCTCCCTACGGTGATAGAAATGTCGCAGACCTCTTTCAAAAACACTCTTACCCATTTGGGTTGATAGTAAATGTTGATGGAGAAAGATTTGTTGATGAGGGTGCGGATTTGAGAAACTACACCTATGCAAAATATGGTCGCGAAATATTAAACCAACCTCAAAGGGTTGCGTTTCAACTCTTTGATCAAAAGACAAAACACCTATTAAGGGATGAATATTTTATTCCCCAAGTGACGATGGTTGAAGCTGAAACAATAGAGGAATTGGCCGTCGGATTGGACATTAACCCAGGGCAGCTACAAATTACTGTTCAGCAATTCAATGGAGCTGTGCAAGACGGTGATTTTAACCCTACTGCGCTTGACGGGAAGCACACCAAAGGGATTACCCCTCCCAAGTCCAACTGGGCGCAAAAATTAGATAAACCTCCTTATTTAGGGTATGCGGTAACCTGTGGAATAACATTTACATTTGGTGGTTTAAAAATAGATACGAACACACAAGTCCAAGACAATTCTGATATGCCTATCCCTGGGCTTTACGCTGCAGG
>VFFY01000184.1 GCA_009392675.1 SAR202 cluster bacterium
ATTTTCAAGGAAAGACTTGGTGATGAACAACGTGCCAGCGACCGCGCGGTTGACATAATTTCTTCGGAACTCAGACGAGAGGTAGGTATTCATAACCAATCAGAAATCATTACTACTCAAAGAGATAAGATGATGTCCAATGTTAAAGCGGCTGTCACCCCTAAATTATTGGAATTTGGTATTGTGGTTGAAGATGTCCGGATAAAAAGGGCAGATTTCCCAGGAGAAATTGCTGATAGCGTTTACTCCCGAATGAAGGCGGAAAGACAGAGAAAAGCTGACAAAGAAAGAGCGGAGGGGGCAGAAATCGATGCGCAAGTAAGAGCTGATGCTGATCGTAAAGCCACCATAATTATTGCCGCTGCGACGAGAGATAGTCAGATAATTAACGGTTGTGGTGAGGCGGAAGCAACAGGGATCTTTGCACACGCACTAGAGCAGGATCCGGAATTCTATTCCTTCCAACGTTCCTTGGAGTCTTTTAAATCTATACTAAGTAGTGGCACTACCGTTGTTATGCCGGTTGAAAGCTTCGGCAAATTATTTGAAGAAATGAGGGCTGGGATTGATGAAGCAACTCTAGTTGCGCCTGATTCTTCAGTTGTTAAATCCAGATCTTCCAATGATGACGATATTGGCTCAAAATGTGCCCAAGTGTCGGCTGCGTGGACACTAGCTTCTGAATTGAAGATTGATCAACCAGATTTAACTTTTATTGGTCTGCAACAAAAAGAATGGGAAGGACCTAATTTGGGTTGCACTGAACCTTCAGATGGAAACCAGGAAATAACCCCTGGATTTGAAGTGGAATTCTCGTACAGTGGCTCAAACTATTTAGTAAGATCAAATCAGTACGGGTCACTGGTTAAAATCTGCTAGTTGGATTAATTCCGTGGTTGCATTTTGTACTCAAATTGCACTAATTGAGCCCGAATAGGTTTAATTTTAGGTGTGCGTCAATTGGAAGAATCAATCGTATTAAATTGTCATTATGACGATGTTTTTGATATCGGACCCTTCACAGTAGATCTCATTAAGGCTGGAAAAGATGCACTGCAAAAATGTGGAATTTCATCTTGTGAGGCCAGCATCTATATTACTGGTGACGAGTATTTGAAGAGCCTAAATGAAAGGTATCGAGGAATTGATGAGGTAACCGATGTTCTGTCCTTCTCAAATGATCATGAAGGAGAGTATTATGGGGTTGAAGAGGACAACCGAGAAGGGCTGTCTCACTTAGAATTCATAATTCCTGATGGACTAACCAAGCAAATTGGGGAAGTGGTGATATCTTTTCCCCAGGCTGAAAGGCAAGCTTTAGAACATAAGATTAACTTGCAAGAAGAGCTGAAAACCCTGGTGATTCATGGATTTTTGCACCTGTTGGGCTATGATCACATAGAGGTTGATGATAGAAAAGAAATGGAATCCTTAGAAAAGGAGATTCTGGCCTGGTGAGTACATAGATATGGCTGAGGCACTGTACAGAAAATGGAGACCCGGTACATTATCCGAGTTAGTGGGGCAAAATCATGTGGCCCATACTCTGCAACAGGCTATCCTAACTGATAGAGTATCGCATGCCTATATGTTTTGCGGCCCCAGAGGGACTGGGAAGACAAGCACAGCGAGGATATTGGCAAAAGCTGTAAATTGCTTATCGCCAAGTGACGGTGAACCTGATGATAGCTGCCATATGTGCCTTGCAGTAAATGAGGGCAGAGCTATTGATCTGATTGAGATTGATGCAGCTAGTAATCGCCGTATAGCTGACATAAGGGATCTAACTGAGAAAATACATTACAGTCCTGCGGAAGGTAAGTTCAAAGTCTACATCATAGATGAAGTCCACATGCTTACACCGGAAGCCTTTAATGCTCTTTTAAAAACCTTAGAAGAACCACCTCCCCATGCCATTCTGATACTTGCTACTACAGATGTTCATAAAGTTCCATTGACCATAATCTCTAGATGTCAGCGCTTTGATTTTCGAAGAATTCCATCTCAAGATATTGTAGAAAAATTAAGGAAATTGAGTGTCGAAGAAGCCGTGGAAATTGAAGATGAGGCCTTAATGTTGGTGGCTCGTAAGTCGACGGGGAGTTTGCGAGATGCCGAAAACATTCTTGAACAGGTGATAGTTGCCTCAGAGCCACCGGTAACAGAACAGGATGTTCGACAACTGCTTAATCTGACAGATGAGTCATTACCAGCAGATCTATTAGATTTGATAGCGGATAACCAAGTGAAAGACAGTCTCGTTCGCCTAGGGCAAATGATTGAGGACGGGAAAGAGCCTACCCAGATTCACTCAAGTCTTATTGAAATAATCCGGGTTTTGATTTTACTAAAATCAAATGCCAGTGATGGATCTGAACTTGGCGACGCGCTTAGAGACCGTCTTCAGAACATAGCAGAAAAATTTAGTATGGAAAGATTGATACACATCGCAAAAATCATATCTGAAGTCAACTTCAGAGATGTGCTGACCCGGGCATTACCATTGGAAATTGCCATACTGGAATCGATTATGAGCCCGGAAAACAGCGAGCCAACCCCAAATCAATTCCAAGAGACAAACACGGGAAGTACGGCCAGTAGGAAAAGCGAAGAACAGGTCGTTGAGAGGCCTGTTGTCAATACTGAACAAAAACCAAAAATAAGCAAACCCATAAATGAGAAGGAAACCAAAAACACTGTTTCTCCACCGGCTGTGGTATCAGTTACGGAAACTAATTCTAAAAATGAACCATCTGAATCGGAAACAAATGAAGTGAGTCTCCGAACAATTGCTTCTGGCGATAGTATTGATGAACACTGGAATGAGTTATTACGTTCGCTAAGACAAACCGGCAAAAGATTTAATTTGGGTGCTTTGCTCCG
>VFFY01000185.1 GCA_009392675.1 SAR202 cluster bacterium
CAGCTTGCATTTCAAGGTGGAGGTGCACAGGTAGGACTTGAGCCTATAACAGCTCTTGCTGCCGTCGCAGTTTCAACAAGAAAAATCGGGCTTATAGCGACTGCGTCAACCACATATACTGAGCCTTTCAACCTGGTTAGACAATTTGCCTCACTAGATCACATTAGTAATGGCCGTGTAGGCTGGAATATCGTGACATCATGGTCTGAACCTGCCTCACGAAATTATGGTTATGAAACCCAGATCAGTCACGAGGAACGTTATCAGCGAGCAGATGAATTTATGGAAGTTGCTATAGGCCTATGGGACAGTTGGTCTGATAACGCTATTGCTGATGATAGGGAAAGTGGTCAATTTCTACACGATGGCCGTGTTCGACCTATTAAACATAAAGGGGAATACTATAGCGTTGCGGGACCACTAAATATCCCTCGCGGCCCTCAAGGACGTCCGGTACTTGTCCAGGCCGGCTCATCTGCCACTGGGCGCCGTTTTGCTGCTCAGTATGCCGAGGCAGTTTTCACCGCACATATGCAGAAAGAAACGGCCAAAACCTTCTACGGTGATCTAAAAACCTTAGTAAGGGCAACGGGACGTAGCCAAGACCAATGCTTGATATTACCGGGACTGAGCCCGGTGATTGCTTCCACAGAAACAGAAGCAAAACGTTATAGTGAAGATCTGAACGATTTAACTGACACCAAGGTGGGACTGTCAAGATTGTCCGCAAGGTTTGGTGGGACAGATTTTTCTCATCTTCCTTTCGATAGGCCACTTACAGCCGGCGACTTCCCAGATCCGACGGAAGTCGAGTCTGCACGAAGTCGCACAGAAATAATCATTGGTGTCGTAAAGACTGAAAGCCTAACATTGCGGCAATTACTATCAAGAATGGCAGGCGCACGTGGCCATTACGTTGTTGCAGGTACCCCAGAACAGATAGCTGATCTGATTGAAGATTGGTTTATTGACGGTGTAGCAGATGGGGTCAATTTGATGCCACCCGTTCTGCCCAAAATGTTAGATACATTTATCGACCAAGTGATTCCTTTATTACAAAAAAAAGGCATATTCCGTACAGAATATCAAGGGGATACGTTACGGGAACACTATGGCTTAGAGAGACCTGCCAATATTTTTTAAAAGCCCTTAAAAGTAGGCTACTGACAAAACTGGTATTACAGGAACAAAACCTGCAACGCCACACCTATTTTGTAGTGACAGAACGGATTCGTAAATGGAAGCTAATCTACATGTCTCAAACAATAAATTTGAGCCATGTGGAACCCACTTCAGATTCTGTTGATTATTGGTCTCAGCATGTTAAAGAAAAAAGTGGTGCCTCATTAGTCAACAAAATGGATTCATGGATGACTGGGATAAATTCCAATGTTCCTGGTAAGAACACCCGTATCGTAGGTGGCCGTTACGGAGGAAATGTTCAGTCATGTAGAAGCTTGTGTGATCGGATTGCAAAAGAAGAATATAGAGCGATGAATTTTTCCTAAGGACATTACTCTTTATAGTCACGGGATGGGCTGTACCTGAGAATTACTCCACATGTGAAATTCATGTTTGGGTCCCATAAGGCGAGATTACAATGTTTTTTTGACTTTAAACTGCCTGAACTTCTTATGATTTTCTTAAGGCCTCCTAGTAAGATGGACAGAATATATTTTTCAGACATAAGTGAAAACGAATGAAAGTCACAATAAAAAAAGATCGCTTCAGCATCGTGGGTCCTACATTAATTTTCTGTCTTGTAGGCGCTTTGATAATGGGATGCAGCTCGAAAGATACAGCTACTGGGGTTGCCCAACTGGACCAGAATAGCCAGGGAATCACTGCTGATAAGATCCCGTCAAATACCGCCCAAGCCTTGGGTTCCGATGGCTCTTTATCCAATTCGCCTTCCCCGACTGAAAATATTTCAGAACAAACCGATGAGGAAATTGCCACTTCCTTTGCAGAATGTTTACGAACAGAAGGGATGAATGTACCTGATCCTGAGCTAAATGCAGACGGAACTGTAAATATGATGGCTTTTCGCCAAAGTTTGATTAATGACCCTAACTTTAATTTCCAAAATCCAAGCACTCGGCAATCGATGCAAAAATGTGTTCCTCTTCTTCAAAATGCCAGCTTTGCAGGACAGCGCTCCCAAGAGGATGAAATCGAACTAAATGACAACCTTTTGGAAATTGCTCAATGTCTTAGAGATGCGGGTATCGATGCGAAAGACCCAGACTTTTCCGGGGGCCGGGGACAAGCATTTCAATCAATGCTGGGAGGCCTTAGTTTGGATCGAGAGTCTCTCCAAGAAGCAATGGCCCAGTGCTCTGAGGCCATTTTTGGGAATGACTCTTCTGGGGGTGCTGGGAGGCCACCAGGGATAAGAGGTAGGCCTCCCGGAAGATAGGCCTACAAGCAACCTGCTGTTGGAAACACTTAAGCAGCCGTGAATTTGATTTGAATTGTGTTATGTAAATCGACCTAATAAGGGGCTTGAGCTAGTAAAGGAAATGATGAAAAACGCGAAATTGAGTTTGACTGTAGCCGGCGGGATACTTGTAATTGCCGTTGCGGTAGGAATTTTTATAAATAGGGGTACCTATTTCAGTCAAAGCGACCAAACTCAAGCGACCAACTCTGACTTTACTACTGTATTCCTTGAGCAAAAAGACCTGAAAACTTACGAAAGTTTTAGTGGGACACTTAAATATGAGGACGACGTTCGTATAATCACTACAGATGAAGGAGTACTGACCTATTTGGCACCTGAAGGGCAAGGCTTAACCCGGGGGGCAGAAATTTACAGAATATATCAGTCCCCAGAGGATTCTGAATTACTGGCAGCGGATCAACAAGTA
>VFFY01000186.1 GCA_009392675.1 SAR202 cluster bacterium
CATTTATGGTTTGTAGAACATCATTTTTTGACAACCTTCTCTGGGTCCTCTGCACCAGAAGTGATAATTTCCGCCCTATCAAGGTTGACGAAAAAAATCCGAATAGGGTTTGGTGTTGTCGTCCTGCCTAATCATCATCCAGTACAAGTTTCAGAACGAATATCTATGGTCGACCATCTTTCAGGTGGCAGAGTTGAGTTTGGGGTGGGGCGCAGCAGTCCATATGAGCAACTAGGGCTAGGAATCGATCCTAGGGATACCCGAGAAATCATGGAAGAATCTTTGAATATCATTCCTAAAATTTGGCAGACTGAAGGATTATTTTCACATAAAGGTAAACATTTTGATATCCCAGAAAGGGAAATATTACCCAAACCTAAACAGTCTCCTCATCCTCCAATATGGATGGCATGCACGCAGGCTAGTAGTTATGAAATGGCAGCTGAAAAAGGAATAGGCGTTTTGTCATTTGGATCCGGTGCTCCTGCGGGTATGAAGGAACATGTGGAAAATTACAGAGAGAATATAAAAAATGCAAACCCCGTTGGGGGATTCGTAAACAATCAATGGGCTAATTTCACATTGGGACATTGTGGGCATGATGATCAAGAAGCAAAAGAGATTGGGGCTAGTGCTATCAAGGAATTTTTTGGACCTAACCGACCCTATACTGCAGATAGGGCAGATGTGTATGAAAAACTGTTAGACTCATGGGGAGGGATACCTGAGCATCTACAGGCGAATTTCTCAAGATTCTTGGGAGGTGAAGAAGATCTAGGAGGCGGAGGAGCGCCAAGAGCGATGTTAGGAGATTTGCCGGCAGAACTTTTGGCTGAACGAGGTGTAATAGTGGCTGGTAACCCTGAATCATGCATAGAATCTGTTCGTCGCCATGAGGAAATTGGTGTAGATCAACTTCTTTTAATTATGCAGTCAGACCAAGTTCCTCATGAAAAAGTTATGACCTCAATTGAGCTGTTTGGAAAAGAGGTGATACCAGCGTTTCAGTAGACATCATGCGGTATAATGATGTTACTTAAAAGGCGAAGAACAGGAGTAGTAACTATCTAGCGATACTAAGAGAGCCGGGTAAGCTGAGAGCCGGTGTAAGCGCAGGTAGTGAATGGACCTGGGAGCTGCTGTTAGCGAATCTATTAAGGTTGGTTAGTGGACGGATAGGCCCCGTTAAAAGAGCCTGGAATTAAATTCCATAGAGTGCCTCTTAGTTAATAAGAGGAATAAGGGTGGCACCGCGGTAATATAACCGCCCCTTTCGAGGGGCGGTTTTTTTTTGAAAATAATTGTAGGGATTTAAGATGAAAGAAATAAAAAGAGTTTTTAGCGGGGTACAGCCAAGTGGGGATCCTCAATTGGGGAATTACCTGGGCGCATTTAAAGGTTGGGTAGACCGACAGTCAGAAAAGGAGAATTTTTTTTGTGTGGTTGACCTCCATGCCTTAACAGCAACCCCGGATCCTGTGCAACTTGTGTCTCAAACTAGAGATCTTGCAGCAATTTTATTTGCGTGTGGGCTGGATCCTCAAAAGAGCACATTGTTCGTCCAAAGTCATGTTCCAGCCCATGCTGAAGGATGTTGGCTTTTAAATTGTGTGACACCTCTCGGCTGGTTAGAAAGGATGACACAGTTTAAGGACAAATCAGAAGGTAGAGGCAGTGTATCGACCGCCTTATTGGATTACCCGGTATTGATGGCTGGTGACATAATTTTTTATGATGCCCACGAGGTCCCTGTTGGGGAGGATCAGAAGCAGCATGTTGAACTTGCAAGAGATATCGCCAACAGATTTAACAGCATTTACGGGGAAACGTTTGTTGTGCCTGAGCCTGTGATACCGGATATTGGTGGTCGTGTTATGGGTCTTAATAACCCTATGGTAAAAATGTCCAAAAGTTATTCTCACATAAGAGGTCACGCCGTTCGAATGTTAGACGACCCAAAGGAAATAGAAAGATCTTTTATGCGTGCCGTTACTGATTCAGGAAACGAAATTCGGTTTTCTGAAGAGGAAGAGAAGGCAGGGGTTAATAATTTGCTAGGCATATATAAAGTCATTACAGGGAAGAACGAAAAAGAGGTTGAACGAGACTTTGAGTCAGCCAGAGGATACGGGGACCTAAAAAAGGCGGTAGCAGAGGTTGTTATAGAAGAACTTACTCCCATACGTGAACAATATGAACATCTGATGGATGACGTTGCTGAATTGGATAGATTGTTGGCTATTGGGGCTGAGCATGCAGCCTCAATCTCAATGCCTAAAGTGCGCGAAATGAAAGAAAAAATGGGGTTAATCGTACCGTGATTGGAATAATCCATCTGACACCAGAATTTATGGAGTACCAATATGTATTATCCTAAACTGTCTGAAGTAAAAAAGATGAGCTCCCAGGGCAATCTCATACCTATTTACAGGGAGATTAGTGCAGATTTAGAGACCCCTGTGTCAGCCTACCTAAAGGTTGCTCGTGCTCCTTATTCCTTTTTGCTGGAAAGTGTGGAAGGAGGAGAACATTTAGCTCGATATAGTTTTATTGGAACTGAACCAGAGGACGTAATTGAGACCGGACCAGGGAGTAAAGACGGAGAGGTGGACCCTCTTAGATTAGTGGAATCTATTCTATCGGAGTATGAGGTGGTCAACTCTGGAGACCTCCCTCGGTTTATGGGAGGAGCCGTGGGGTATCTCTCTTATGAAGTTGTTCGTTATTTCGAGGACATTCCCCATGGCAACCAAAATGTTCTTGACGTTCCTGAATCAGTTTTTATGTTGACAAAAACCTTCCTTGTTTTTGACCATGTTCGCCACATGATTCAAGTTGTAAGCCATGTCAAATTAGACGGGGTTATTGAAGATGAATATGTGAAAGCTATTGAGCGAATTGATGGAATTATAGAGAGACTTAATTCACCACTTGATCCCTCTGATATTCCCGCGAAGTCTGGATTTGGATCTGGAGAAAAAGTTTCCAATATGACCCTTGAGTATTATCAATCTATGGTTGAGGATAGTCAAAAATATGTGGTGGCTGGGGATGTCATTCAAGTTGTCGTTTCTCAACGATTTTCAAGGCCTTCTTCGGCGCATCCATTTCATATTTATCGCTCTCTCAGAGCGATAAATCCCTCTCCATATATGTATTATCTCGATTTGAATGGATTTCAAATTGTTGGAGCTTCACCAGAAATGTTGGTACAAGTAGAAGATGATGTGGTTTCTACACATCCAATAGCAGGAACCCGACCAAGGGGGGATAATCCGGAGGAAGATCGTAGATTAGAAAAGGAATTGCGGTCTGATGAAAAAGAGAGGGCTGAACATCTAATGCTATTAGATCTCGGTAGAAATGATATCGGCCGGGTTAGCGAACCGGGAACGGTACAGGCTGTAGAAATAATGGGAATAGAAAGATATTCCCATGTTATGCACTTAGTGTCCCACGTGGACGGTAAATTAAAATCAGAATATTCGAATTACGACGCTCTTAGGGCGTGTTTCCCTGCAGGGACTGTATCAGGTGCTCCAAAAATAAGGGCTATGGAGATAATTGAAGAATTGGAAGAGGATTCAAGGGGCCCCTATGCCGGAGCAGTTGGCTATTTTGATTTTGCTGGGAATATGGACACTGCCATCACGATAAGGACGCTAGTTTTCAAAGATGGGGTGGCACATTTTCAGGTAGGAGGAGGGATAGTCTACGATAGCGTGCCGGAGACAGAATTTTACGAAACAATTCATAAAGCCGAAGCCCTACTGAGAGCCATAGAAGATGCCGAAAACAAATTAGGTGCTCACTAAATGATTTTATTGATAGATAACTACGACAGCTTTACTTACAATTTGTATCAGTATCTCGCTGAGCTGGGAGCTGAAGTTTCTGTTGTCCGAAATGACAAGATCACGCTGCAGGAGATAACTAAAATGGGGCCTGAAAAAATAGTTATATCGCCAGGCCCATGTACTCCTGATAAGGCCGGCATTTCAAACGATGTTATAAAACACTTTGGACCAACTGTACCAACACTAGGGGTTTGTTTGGGTCATCAATGCGTGGGACATTCTTACGGTGGGGTGGTTGGTAGCGCTGGAGAAATAATGCACGGTAAAATTTCTGCGGTACATCATGATGGCAAGGGAGTCTTTAACGGGTTACCCAATCCATTCAATGCGGTTCGTTACCATTCCCTTGCAATATTTAAGGAAGATCTTCCTGATGATTTGGAAGTTACCGCTTGGACTGAAAACGGGTTAATAATGGGCGTTAGGCATAAAGATCATCCTGTGGAAGGAATACAGTTTCATCCTGAATCTATTATGACTGAAAA
>VFFY01000187.1 GCA_009392675.1 SAR202 cluster bacterium
CCCTAGTGCTGATCCTCCATTAAGGCCTATTCTCCTAGCGATAGGGCCATTCACAACCAGCATTGGCGCCTGTGGGCTCGTTGACATCAGCATAGATTTGCCGCCATGCCCACCGGTTACCGATAGGCATTTGATGGCTGCAATAATTACTGGCATGTGTTCGGGCTTTGCTCCCGCCATCGCGGAATTGATCGCTATTTGTTCAACTGTAGCAATCCCAAACCCTGGAGGCATATCGCACACCACATCATTACCATTCAAATTAGTACCTTCTATTAGGTTTTCAACAGCCTCTCTTGTGGGAGGGAGAACAGGTAGGGCGTCGGACCAATCGCGGGCCGTAAATTCTTGATTCATCTTCAGAACGGCATCATACCTATCTTCTCCTTCGAATCTTAAAGTCGATTCATCGCTTTCCGATTGGACTGCCTGGGTTCCATCGGATGTTAGGCTGGCGATCAAATCGTCTATGGCATCTTCTGTTTGAGATACACAGAGATCGTCAGCCAGGTTCCTATAAATCCTAGGTACTATTACAAATTGGAGGTCAGGCATTCCAAATGTTCTGCTACTAGCCAAAGCATCGTCCTCAAAACGTCCTGAAACTATTGGAACTGCGGGTTTTCCCATTTTTTCAACTTCTATCATGTCGTGGCACATCCACGAGGCGCAGGTTCCTCAATCAGCAGTGGCACCTATCACAAGGTCACATTCCTTCGCTGCCTGCTTTACGATAGCCGGGGGGGTGGGATAGTTACCGCCTGTGTAGAAATTAACAGAAACATTGCTAAAGCGTTCCTGTATCATTTCACCAGCTCGATTGAGTGCAAGATCTCCTCCGTGAGTGCCACTCCATATTAGACCGATCGTCTTGCCGTCCAAAGAACGCGGTCGGGGATTGGGTTTGAGTATATTGATCATACCTCGCTGCTGAGCGACAGGATTAGAGACTTCCAAAAGATGCATATCTAACTCCTAATTATTTGGTAAATGAGCCTTTTAATTTCATTAGCTATTTTTACCACTATATTGAAATGACTTCAAATCCTTCTTCTGCCTTGAAATGGGTTTATTTTTGTAGGCTACCAAGCTGGTGATACCGAAAATATGGCGGAACACTTTGCATCAAAATATTCTGCCCAACAAAGACTGAAAGCTACCTTGGTATTTCAGGGATTCCGTATCCGATACCTCTTCCTTGCTTCCTTGATATCCTAAGGTTTAATGTTGCAATCAGATTATTTGTAAAACCATATTGAGTCTTTAGAATGAATTAGCAGTTAAAGTTGATTTAAAAATACCTGTACACCGTTTGGGAAGTAGGTGAAATAAACAATGTCGATACTAGATGTTAAAAAGGATGTATCTTATTGCGTTGGAAGTTTTGGAGAAGGTCTTGATCATCCGGAATGTGTAACTTGGGGTAGTGATGGATATGCATACGCAGGCGGAGAAGGGGGCCAGTTATATAGAATAAATGTTGCAGAAAATAAATTCGAGCAGTTTTCACAGGCCCCAAACTTTGTAGGAGGCATGTGTCAGGACGGTTCGGGAAATCTATATTTTTGTAGTGGCAACAGAGTTTATAAAGCTAATTCGAAAGGGGAGATAAGTGAGTATTCTTCGGGAACCTCTGGTATGCCAATGGTGGGGCCTAATTATCCTGCTTTCGATAGAGATGGAAATCTTTATGTAACGGACTCTGGAGAGTGGGAGAAAGATAACGGACGTATATTTAAAATCAGTCCTGACGGTCAGACAAAGATTTGGTCAGAAGCGTTACAGACTTTTCCCAATGGGATTTGCCTTTCTTCTGATGGATCGCATTTATATGTTGCTGTCAGTTTGAACCCGCCTCGAATTGAGCGAGTACCTATTGGCCCAAAGGGGGAAGCAGGGAGGCCGGAAATTGTTGTCGATATGCCAAATTGTGTGCCTGACGGCTTGGCGTTTGACTTGGATGGGAATCTTTATATCTCATGTTATAGGCCGGATAGCATATATAGGTTGGATACCGGGGGCACACTGGAAGTTTTGGTTCACGACTATGAAGGTACGCTTATGGCTGCCCCAACGAACATAGCTTTTTGTGGAGATAATTTGGACGATTTGTTGAGTGCGAACCTAGGGAGATGGCATATAAGCAGGTACAATCTTAAGGCTTCCGGGTTACCTTTGAACTATCCAGTTATTTAGGCGGGTTTTACCTGTAAATAGATTGATTTTCTTTAGGGTCTTATTCTAGGAGGGCCGTTAGAAGGCCCACCGGGTTGAATTTGGTTTGATTCAACCGAACTTGGTTTTCCTTTGTAGCACCCTACTGTGTAAGGGTATTCGATGGTTGCGTGGTAGTGATATCCCAATGAGCCATGGTCATGCCCGTGGCATACATCTAAATCATCATTCGACATCTCGTTGCCGTCTACACCCTTATATCCATAAATTGGGAAACCATCGTTGATGTATCCAACAATTCCTGAATGACCATCTCCTAGAGATTCATTATCTAGACGTTCTGGAATGAAATGGTAGTGATAACTAGTACCGGCGGGGTGGCCGCCAAAAACATCGACGATCTCCCTGGCAACGGCATCTTCACCGCGTGCATCGGCTGCGTTGTAAATAACTACCCCATTCTTAGTAACCCCTATGGCACCAAGTGAGACACAGGTTGGGGTTGCTTCTTTTTCTGGATTTGACGAATATGACAAGGAACTTTTTTGGGACGCTGGTATTCCAGGGTTAGCGTCGATTTCAGTCAGAATCGGATAAGCAGTCATTGGCCAGTCACCAATTTTTCCATCAACAGGTAAATTGTTAATAGTGATTTCACGGGTTAGCCCGGACAAAATTTCGGTATAGCTGCCTTGGTCAAAATCTGAGGTTGTTTCCGGGAGCCATAACTTTTGAAGGAAGTTCCACGTTTTCCCAGCAAAATCAATCCACGTTATCTTATTCTCCCGGGACCCCGGGGCATTTGGGTTCTTGCCAGTACAAGAATACAGGTAGCCCTTTTCCGGAAGGGAGGTTGTAAAGTAGTCGTCCCCCAGCCTTAACTCAGTACAGTTGGGTCCTTGATTATCGTTGCATAAGGTTGGATTTATTGTGAACTTTGCTTCAGTTGAAAGGTTGGGCAAAGCAGTAGAAGGGACGGCGGAAGGCAATGTTTTTACTTCCGGTAAGGGGGGGCCAGAAGCCTCGGTAAGTTTAGAGGTAGCCGGAATCGATGTTGGGTTTATCGTTTTGGTCGTTTCCAATACCTGTGCAGCCTCGGTTCCTATAGAAGTGGCTGTGTTTACTGTTCTGGCCGTAGGATCCCTAACTTCCTTAGTTTCACAGCCTATGAATAATGAAACGATTATGATGGTCGCTAATATCGTGA
>VFFY01000188.1 GCA_009392675.1 SAR202 cluster bacterium
ATGACATGGAAAGATTTCAAATCTCAAATACAGTTAGTTCATGAAACAGTTGAGGCTTTTGTTATAGGACAAGATCCTTTCAATATTGAACAGATCTACTACAAAATGTATGCCGGTAGACATGATTACAGATTACCCAGTCTACATTTTGGAATGGTTATTTCAGGAATAGAGATGGCCTTATGGGATATTGTAGGTAAAGCTAATAAGCAACCAATTTACAATATGCTTGGTGGGAAATGTTGGGATAAACTCAGAGCTTACGCTTACATGCCACCCATCCCAGATGGTAACCCTGAAAATGCAGGAGCTGTGGCTGAACAGTTACTTGCAGAAGGTAATAGTGCTTGTAAATTTGATCCTTTTCATCCGATAACTGGCGTTCCTAGGGACATAAGTTTGAAAGAAATAACTTATGCAGAAAATATTTTTAAAAGTATAAGATCCACTGTCGGTGATAAACTTGAGGTTGCATTAGGTACACATGGACAATTAACAACTTACAGTGCCATAAGAGTTGCCCAAGCGATAGAACCATACCAACCCTTATGGTTTGAAGAACCTGTTTCACCGGAAAATATAGATGAGATGGCTAGAGTGGCCGCCCACACCAGTATCCCAATCGCTACTGGTGAAAGGCTAGCGACTATCTTTCAATTTTCCGAGTTGTTAAGGAAACAAGCTGCACAAATAATTCAGATTGATATTGGTCAGGCGGGAGGAATATTAGTAGGAAAAAAAGTTGCGGCTATGGCGGAAGCAAGCTATGCAGTGATAGCACCTCATATGTATTGTGGCCCAGTGGCAGCTGCAGCTGCTATACAGGTGGCTACTTGCTCCCCAAACTTTATGATTGCTGAGGCAAACCAAGGATCTTTACATAAGAAAATATTTAAGGATCCGATAGTTTTTGAAAACGGATATATAGAGATCCCTAAAGGACCTGGACTAGGGGTAGAGTTTGACCCTAAGGTTCTGGAAAAACATATAGTAAGCTGATACGTAACACCAACAAGAAGGTGGAGTAGGTACCAATAGCATCTGAATTGCCAGGAATCCCACCCAGTGTCAGAGGCAAGTTGGGTTTTGATGAACTAATAGACCAACTACTATTTTCATACACCCAGTCCCTACCTGCCATCTGTTTGAATTAGGTAAATACACTCTTGTCCACCACTAAACGGTGACCTAATATTTGAGCGAAAGGGAGGTCGGGGCCTTACTTGCGCTTGGGCAAAACAAATCAACAGGAGAATTCATCTACATCAAGGGTGTGAATTCAGGCTTCTCTTTAGTTCTTCATTCCGCCGCGGTAGGCCTCTAATCCCAAAGATAAACCCGATTACTTGGTATAAATTTGTAAAACATCATTTAACATTGCAAAAAAGTTCTAATTTTATTACGTTATGTCATTAAATGTTTAAATCACAAAATTGAGGTGCAGATCATGGCATTTAAAGCAGAATATATATGGATCGATGGAACAGAGCCATCCCCTTCATTAAGATCTAAAACTAGGGTATTAGCTGACGGGTCAGATTTTCCAATTTGGGGATTTGATGGTTCCAGTACCAACCAAGCACCAGGAGAAAACTCAGACTGTGTCTTACGTCCTGTTTTTTCATGCCCTGATCCAATTTCAGGCGGAAACAACAAATTAGTTATGTGTGAAGTTCTATTACCTGATATGTCTCCACATCCGACAAACAACAGGGCGGCCTGTGTGGAAGTCGCTTCGAAATTTGAAAATTATGAGTCATGGTTTGGCATCGAACAGGAATTTACATTATTTGAAGCGGATGGCAAACAACCTATTGGATTCCCTGATGGAGGATTCCCTGAAGCACAAGGACCATACTATTGCAGCGTCGGAGCAAATTATAACTTTGGAAGAGAGGTATCCGAAGCTCATGCGACCGCTTGTATCGATGCGGGTATAGGCATTGCAGGAACTAATGCTGAAGTGATGCCTGGTCAATGGGAATTTCAAGTTGGACCGCTTGGCCCACTGGAGGTTTCTGATCAGTTATGGGTAGCAAGATGGCTACTACATAGGGTGGCTGAGGAATTCGATATTGTTGTATCGATTGATCCAAAACCTGTGTCGGGTGATTGGAATGGTGCAGGCTGTCACACAAATTTTTCTACCAAAGCAATGCGAGAATCTTACCAGCCAATTATCGATGCCTGTGAGGCCATTGGGAAAAACATAAATGAGCATATGGCCAATTATGGTGTCGGGAATGAAAAAAGACTGACTGGACTCCATGAAACGCAACGGATCGATCAATTTAGTTATGGCGTATCCGATAGGGGTGCCTCGATAAGAATTCCTTGGCAAGTTGAAGTTGATCAAAAAGGATATCTTGAAGATCGTAGACCTGCATCAAACATGGATCCTTATCTCGTAACCAAGCTGCTCATCCAAACAACCTGTGGGTAAAAATCCTCTACTGAGGCTACCCTTAAAATTGTCGCCTCAGTAGAGATGAAAGAGGAAAAGGGCGGTTGGTTTCTATGGATTATTGAAGAGAAATCGTATCCCCGAGAAAAAACGCTATCTCTAAAACGGTCGTTAGCGGACCTTACGAGGCCCCTGTTGGTTAGAACGAAGAGATCAACCAAGGCGGTTTGAGCACAGAAACCCCAATCTGCTTTTCCTTAAAATATATCTATATCTAAATGGCAGCTAAAACGGGCAATACTTTTGGGTTATCAAGAACAC
>VFFY01000189.1 GCA_009392675.1 SAR202 cluster bacterium
GGGAACGATAAGGGATAAACTAGATAAGGTCAATCCATATTGAAATCCTAAATTGACCTTTATTATTATTTTGAAATTTATATGTACAAATCATTTATGCCAAAATGTGTTAAGACAGCAAGCATCCAGTGAAACCACTGACTATATGTTCCGGCTGCGGACGAAGTAATAATCTAGACAAAATTTTTTGCTCCCATTGCAGAAGCCCACTAAGTAGGGGCCGCGCTGTACCAGAGGAAGAGGGTGAAGCAATAGAATTTGGCCGACTTCAGGCCTTGAAGAAAGCAAAGAAAAAAAGAAGCCTCATTGGAGGTGGTCTTGCCGCTGCTGGGCTGATTATTCTTGGATTCATGTTTTGGAATCCGGGGAACCAAGACTTTGAACCAACAACTGGTCTTTCTGCTCAATTCTCTGATTTTGGGTGGAATATGTATCAAGGAGGCCCAGCACTTTCAGGTAGTAGAAATTTAAACCAGCTAGCTTTTCCTAATTCTAATGTCGGGGGGATTGTGTGGCGTTATCAAGCAAATGGAGCGATATCTTCTTCCCCTGCAGTCACAGAGGAAGCCGTTTATATCACTACAGAGGACAGGCGAATTCTTGCGTTAGAGCTCCAAACGGGGAATCCGATATGGGAATACTCTGCGGAGGCACCTACAGATTCTTCCCCAGCTATAGCAGGTGACATGCTTTATGTTGCGCTGAGAGAGGGCAAATTTGTCGCTCTAGACCGAAATAATGGCACTGTAGTATGGGATTTCCAAAGTAGCGAACCGTTTTTTTCGTCTCCTTCAATTCATAACGGGATTGCCTATATAGGGTCGGGAGATAAGAAATTTTACGCTTTTGATGCACTGACCGGGGAGCAAATTTGGGAATATGAGGCTGGTTCAAGGATTTCTAATGCTGGCGCGGTAAATGAAAATGTTGTTGCTTTCACAACCCAAGATAATGTTTTGCACATTGTGGACGCTTTTAATGGTGACCTGCGACTCGACTACCCCATTGGAGCCTCTTATAGTTCCCCAGCTATGGATGGGAAATTACTGTTCGTTTCGGACCTGGATGGTGTGGTAAGGGCTATTGATTGGACAAAAATTCAGTATCCCATGGAAAAAATTGCTCGAAGATTTAGAATGACCATGTTTTTATGGGGGTTTGAAGACACCCCTCCTGTCATGAAAGGATTTGTTTGGAAATTCCGAAACCCGAGAGAGGTTTTTCAAAACACCCCGACAATTGCAAATGGTATGGTTTACGTTCCCTCCCTCGACGGGCATATCTATAAGCTCAGTGCCTCAACTGGGGACCCACAATGGAGATATACTACAGAGGGTACGATTTCAGAATCAGTCTCAGTAATTGGTGACCTTATGCTGACAGGCGATTCAACAGGTAAACTCCATGGAGTGGATGTGGAAACAGGGAAGAAGATTTGGGAAATGCAATTGGATGGTCATATTTCCTCAACTCCTGTAGTGTCGGCAGAAATGTTATTTGTTGCCACCCAAAATGGCTCCCTATACGCGATTAAGTAGTAGGCATGTGAGGTGATTTATAGGTGGCAGATGTAACTGCTGACCAATTCAACTCTCACATTGCCAATGGTAAAGACCTGTCTGGACTCAATCTATCTGGTCTTGATCTGTCATATTTATCCATAACAAAATTGAATTTACGTGGTGTGAGTCTGGCTGGATGTAATCTCTTAGGATCAGACCTAAGTGGCTCCGATTTAACAAGAGCTAATTTAAGAGGTGCTTGTCTTGATGGCGCGAAACTTTGTGGAACTAATTTCACCAGAGCTAATTTAACTATAACCGACATGCGAGGAGCTGACTTAAGGGGTGCTAATTTTGAAGGCGCCAACCTAAGTGGAGCGGCCTCTAATTCTGGGCAAAGTACAGCGAGAGTAATAGGTGCCAATATGCACAAAGCTAATGCTCAAAATGCGAATTTTTCTAATGCGATTCTTGTTAGAGTCAATTTCAACTCGTCAAATTTATCTGGAGCGAATTTTGAAGGGGCAAATATAACAAGAGTATCTTTGCAAGATGCGAAATATGATATTGATGCGTTTGATAGGGCTATTGGTGTCTGAAACTCTGAAAAATATACTGCGAGAACCAGCTAAATTTCCTAAATATTTGCTGGAGGTACAAACTAATTGAACACAGGGCGTCATGATCCCCAATTATTAATTGTAGGTATAGGTAACCCTGGTCCAAAATACCAACAAACCCGACATAATGCCGGATTTTGGGTGGTTGATTTTATCGTTGACTCTCTAAAACTTAAATTAAAAAGAAGCCACAAATCCACGATTTTGGCAGAGGGGTCATTGGGGGGCAAAAATATAGTTGTAGCGAAGCCCAGGACATATGTCAATTTAAGCGGGGAGTCTGCAGAGTACCTGCTTTCTCGCTATTCACTTCCAACACAAAAGCTTCTTGTGATCTATGACGACATCCATATTACTGCTGGAAAAATGCGATTGAGAGGAAGTGGCAGCGCAGGAGGCCATAATGGTATTCGATCAATAATTAATTCTTTGAATACTCAGGACTTTCCTAGATTGAGAATTGGTGTTGGAAGTCCCAACACTGGAGAGGATCAAATCGGGTATGTGTTAGGAAAACCTACCATGTCTGAAAGGGGGGCCATTGTGAAATGTGTGGCGGATGCAGTGGATTGTGTCGAGACTTTGTTAACAGAAAATATTGATGTTGCTATGGATCGTTTTAATTGATGGTCGCCGGGTAGATTGATTTATCTGGTGCAACAGCAAAAATATTATATAACCGTTTTGTTTTTACTGACTTTTTTAATGTTGGCTACTGTCTCCTGTGGCCAGGAAGACTTTTCTTCTGAGTCAGATATCGGAATAAAGAATAAGAGTTCCGTGACATCAAACCGTGAAAAATGGGCACCCTTGGTGGAAATTCCCCCAGATAGAGATCTTGAAAATCTTGCCACCCAATATGGGTTCGGGCCACATGGAAAGGGTTTGTCCGTTAAATCAAATGATCAAACCAAAAATGTGGGGATAAGGGAACTGTTTACTGTTAATAATTTGTATCTCACAGAGTCATATGTAGTCGAAGGAGAGTTGCTGAATGTCACTGACAATGCCTATTGGTATGCTGATATCAACAGTGAGATCGACCGAGATTTGTATATCATAGTTGCGGCAAAATGGGAGAAGATACATTCCGATTATTTTTCAACATTCGAGGCCCCGAAACTGACTATTCTAAATACGGCTTTAGATGGTGCGGCCGGATATTTTAGCGATGTTGATTCGTTTCCGAAATGGGTCCACAGTAATAGCAATGAACGCCCGATGGTTTATATAGACCCTTCAAGAAACAAGCCCGGTTCGGATAGGTATATGTCTGTCTTAATTCACGAGTATCAGCATTTTGTTAACAATGAAATAGACCAAGGAGAAGAGGCGTGGGTAGATGAAGGGTTGGCGGAATTAGCAGTAAGAAATATAGGCTATAAAACCTCTCTGGAAAGCTACTTTTTGGCTGATCCTGATACCCAGCTTAATTATTGGCCAGATGATCCCCACAAAACACCAGCTCATTACGGGGCCTCTTCATTATTTTTTGAGTTTGTTAGCGGTAAACTAGGGGGTTCTCAGTCGTTACGGAGCTTGGTAGAGGAACCTTTAGATGGGATCTTGGGAGTTGAAAGTTGGTTAGAAAAAAACGGAACTGATTTCCATCATGAATTTGGGGAATGGATACTGGCTAACTATTTGGGATCGGAGACAGGTCAATATTCTTATCCAACACGAACTCTCAAATTGAGATCAGTACTAGATCAATTAAAACTCGGTGAGAACACCTATCAGGTTTCCCAATATGGAACTCGATATTTCAAGATTGATGCGAGCGGAAGGGATATAGATATCTGGTTCAATGGGAATGATTTTGTTAATCGGTTTAAAACCAAATGTCATACGAAATGTTGGTGGTCAAACAAAGGAGATTCTATTGACTCTTCTCTGACAGTGGCACTTGATTTCACGGGAAAAAAAGCGTCGTCACTGTATTTTGACCTATGGCACGACATAGAAGAAGGCTGGGATTACGGGTATCTAGCTGTGTCTTTGGATGAAGGTAATACTTGGGGAACCTTAAATGTTCCGGGTACAACTTCAGACAATCCTGTCGGATCAAATTACGGGAATGGCTATTCCGGACAGAGCGGCTGGACGAGTCATGTTGTCCACTTAGACGATTATGCTGATAAAGAAATACTTGTGAGATTTCAATATGTGACAGATGCTGCCGTTCATCTCGATGGAATGCTGATTAAGGCGGCTAGATTGTCAAAAAGTAGTGAGACATCTTCTTCAGAAGAATTAAGATGGGTTTCTTCTGGGTTTGTATTAGTTGACGATTCTCTTGAACAGAAATTTCTTGTCCAGATTATAAAAAAGCTGAAATCTGGCCAATATGCCGTTGATAAAATCATGTTGGATGATTTTAATGAAGCTCTATACTCTTTACGCGATGAGGAAAATCTAGATAGTGTTACTGTTGTTGTGTCTGGGATTACTGGATTGACCCAACAACCTGCTGTTTTCGATCTCAAAGTATCAGAAATTTTCGATAAATAATTACATGCTCGTCGTTTTTGTGATGTCCTATAGGGTGCTATGAACGATTAGCTGTGAGTTCTAATTGACTGTAAATAACGACAAAAATGCGATTTCTACGAACTACAAATGGTTGGTATATGCCTCCGTTGCAGTAGGGGCATTTTTAACCGTCTCCGATCAAACGGGAACAAATATTGCAATGCCGAAGATTGCAGAAGATCTCTCTGCTGACATACCGACTGTTCAATGGGTATATCTTATTTATACATTGTCGATCAGTTCACTTTTGCTGCCAATGGGCCGTTTGTCTGACCTAGTGGGAAGGAAAAGTGTTTATTGCACCGGGCTGGCAATATTTTCGATTGGAGCGCTAGTAGCGTATTTATCTGAGATATTACCTATGTTATTGGCAGCTAAGGCTTTTCAAGGCATAGGTGCAGCGATGGTCCAGGCAAATGGTATGGCTTTGATGGCAGAATCTTTTCCTAGAAGCGAAAGAGGGAAAGCTCTCGGATTATATATGACGATTATTGGGATTGGAGCTACCGGAGGTCCTGTCATTGGAGGATACCTAATAGGCGCTTTTGGCTGGCGGTCTATGTATATGGCCATCTTAATGTTTGGAATAATGGCCCTTGCGCTTTCTTTTAAAATACTAAAAAAAGAGGAATTTACGCCCTCCCAAAAAGGTTTGTCCTTTGATTGGATTGGGGCAGCTTTATCTGCATCGGCATTAGCATTGTTCCTATTGGGCTTAACCTATTCCTATAGGTTAGGTTGGAGTAATTCCCTCGTGATTGTAGGTTTTTTGCTCTCGGCAATATCATTAGTTGGGTTTATTTGGTGGGAAAAACGGAATCAGAATCCGATCGTGGATCTATCCCTTTTTTCCGTACCAGTATTTTCTCTCGGAATGGCAGCAAGATATTTGGCTTTTATGTCTGGGTCTTCCGCCTTTTTTCTAATGCCATTTTATTTGATACGAGTGATTGGGCTCAAGGAATCAGAGGCAGCTTTAGTGTTGGCTCCCAGTTCGATTATGATGGCTATAACGAGCCCACTTAGTGGAAGATTATCTGATAAAATAGGCACTAAATGGCCATCTGTCGCGGGTCTGATATGTTGGGCGGCAGCGGTAGCTGTTTACACCACATTAACTGTCGATTCCTCGCCCTGGGTTGTCGCTGCCGGGATGTTTTTACAAGGTTCTGGAAATGGGATATTTGGTTCTCCAAACACAACTGCGGTAATGAATGTGGTGGAATCAAATAGATACGGTGTTGTCTCTGCTCTGTTGAATATGGTCAGGACATCCGGTAACTTGACCGGAATAGCGATGGGTACTACTTTAGTGGTTTTTACTATGGCTTCAATGAATTACCCGCCAGATTTGTCCGCCATTGAATCGGTTGGAGCTACACCCTACGAAGAGGGCCTGAAAACCGCATTCACTGAAGGCATAACCAGGGCTTTTTGGATTGGTACAGGAATAGTAGGATTTGCGGCACTCTTCACAGCTTTTAGACCTGAAAAACCAATTAGGCAAAAGAAAACTACCAGTACTCGTTAAGTCGCTGTTATACTTTGCTTCCAATAGCAAACCATATGGTATTGATGTAAGTGATAAGACTGGAAATGGGGTTGATATATGAGTGGATCTGATTACTCTTTTTCGACATTTTCAAAAAACGAATTCTACTCCCAGTTAAACGCCAGATTAGTGGATATGGCGGAAGTTGGCTCTGATCTGAGAGTTGTAGATCTAGCTTGTGGAACTGGTGGTGTAACCCGCCTTATTTTGGAAAGAATAAACCGCACACGGGATACAGTAGTTATAGCACTGGATCATTCTCAAACGGCATTAAAAGCTGCGATGGAAGATCTTAAGGATATTTCTGGCAATGCGGTCAGATACGTCCAGAGTGGGGTTGAAAATGTGTCGGAAGCGGTAAAAGATTCGGTAGACACCGTTGTTTTTTGCAACGCTATTCATTATCTTCCGGATAAAGATAGGGTAGTTCATGATATTAGCGCCGCCCTACGCACGGGAGGGAAATTTGCATTCAACACTTCTTTTTATGAGGGTGGGCAGCATGAAGAATCCTCAGCCTTTTATAGTAAATGGATGTTCAAGGCTTTTCGGATCCTTAGGAAGGAGTATGGGCTGAAACCCAACAGAGCGGCAAAAGTGGAATCAAGGCGGCAACTGACTCCTGAGGAGTACAGTGATCTCTTGGAGAGAAACGGGCTCACCATACTCAAGCAAAAGGTCGATACTGTACAGGTTCCGATGGAAGGTTGGCTGGATATAAGTACCTTTTCAGATTTCATTGAAGGCACAATGCCAGGTGTTCCGATGAATGAGGCTAGTGCTGCATTGCAGGAAGGGATAAGACAGACCTACTCGGAGCTTAATGTTACCCACGTTCCCAGGAATTGGCTTGACATCATTGCTGTTAAACGCTGAGATCCATTATTCGTATTTGTCCTTTTCCTTTCAACAAAGCCTAGCTTTTGGACATCCTAATTGAGCTAGCTAGGTTGCTTCTTTTTAAATAACTTAATCTATAATTGGTGTTCGTTACATTTTTGGGGCACTCAATTTAGTGAGAGTATTTATGACGTCAACAAACGATCTTCCCGACCGGTCAGGCAGATATGGCCAGTTTGGTGGCAGATATGTCCCTGAAGTTTTAATGCCAGCCATAAACGAACTGGAAGAGTCGTATCGTCAAGTTCAAATCGACGATAAATTCCAGGCAGAACTATCCGAATTATTGATCAATTTTGTTGGTAGGCCCACAGAACTATATTTTGCTCCAAACCTTACCGAAAGATTTGGAGGTGCGAAAATTTTTCTTAAAAGGGAAGATTTGGCCCACACAGGTGCCCATAAAATTAATAATGCTTTGGGTCAAGGTCTTTTAGCTAAGAAAATGGGTAAAAACCGAATAATAGCTGAAACAGGAGCGGGACAGCACGGAGTGGCAACAGCAACTGTGTGTGCAAAATTGGGGTTAGATTGTGTTGTTTATATGGGGGAAGAAGACATAAGAAGGCAGGCGTTAAATGTTTTCCGAATGAAGTTGTTAGGGGCCGAAGTTATTTCTGTGGGTTCCGGTAGCAAAACTCTTAAGGATGCAATTAACGAAGCGATGCGAGATTGGGTAACAAATGTAAACGATTCTTATTACCTAATAGGAAGTGTTGTTGGTCCTCATCCTTATCCTATGATAGTGCGTGACTTCCAAAGAATCATAGGGATAGAAACCAGGAAGCAAATTATAGAGCAGATGGGGAAACTGCCCGATTATGTAATAGCCTGTGTTGGTGGTGGGAGTAACGCTATGGGATTATTTTATGATTTCATCGGTGATGAGGAAGTGAGCTTGGTGGGCGTGGAGGCAGGAGGAGATGGTATTGAATCTGGTAGACACTCTTCTACAATTTCAGCTGGATCTGTAGGGGTGTTACATGGAAGCATGTCGTATCTCATACAAAATGAGGATGGACAGATTATAGAAACTCACAGTATATCTGCTGGGTTAGATTACCCAGGGGTGGGTCCTGAACATAGTTGGCTTAATGATACCCAAAGGGCATCTTACGTTAGTGTGGATGATTCGCAAGCTTTGGAAGGGTTTAAACTGATGTGTGAATTAGAAGGAATTATTCCGGCTTTGGAACCCGCTCATGCCATATATTATGTATCTCAGCTGGCACCTACCTTGAAGAAAGATCAAATTATTGTAATGGGACTATCTGGTCGTGGAGACAAAGATATGGAAACTGTAGCTTTGGAAATGAATGTTCAGGTGTAAAGGCACCATGAAATATTTTGCCGCGAGATTGTCTCATGCGATTTTATGGAGAATTCCGCCTGTTCTTTTACTTATTCCCTTTTTGGTTCCTTCTATGGGTGTGATGTTTAACCACCATTTTCCTGAACAAAATCCTTATCATTCCCATTTTGCCAATGGCTTAAAGCATGCCCATGTGGTTTCGGATGAGCATTCGCATGGGGAGGGAAATGGTTTGGTTTCTAGTAATGTGGCCCTTTTTGTCAAAAATGTTTGTATGAGTACAGCCGGCGCCCATATTGATCTTATCTATTCTGAGATCCGTGTACCATCACCCTCATTTGCATTGATTAAATCATCGATTTTGATAGATATTCACGATGAAAAAAACACCGCTGTAGAGACCCCTCCACCAACTCTGTGACGTTGTTATAAGCGTTGTTATAGAAATTCAGTGTATTTACCAATTTGAAGGTGGAGGTAAAAATTGTTCTGGTTCCGCGCTGCTACCCTCGTGTCGCTTTTGCTTTTAGGTTTGTACATTCAATCAGACACATTGATTGAAGCGAACGGTTCTATACGTTCATATGAAAAGAAAGTAATTGGTGAATATGTAATCGGGCTAGGTACTATGCCGCCTTCACCATCAATGGGTGTAACTCATTTTGCTGCCTTTGTGGAAAATGAACAGACAGGAACTAAGTATGTGGATGTTGAAATAGAGTTTGCATCGTCTTTCTCAACTATTGACCTGCCAGAGCTGGGCCCTCAATTGATGAAAAATAGCATTATGGACCCTATGTATTACGAGACTGACATATCCTTTAATAAAGAGGGAGTGTGGTTAGTAATGTTGACGGTAAGAAGAGAAGGTGATGAGGTTTCGGTTGTATATGAAGTTGAGGTTCAAAATAAAAACCCGATCAGGCCAATTTTGACAGTGGGGACATTACTTTTTTTCTTAGCCATTCTGAGTTTATCGTTGAGATCCTGGATAAAAGAATATAGAAGGAAACTTAAAATCAGGAAAGCTTAGTGAATCATAAAAAATTAACAATGGAGGTCTTCGGCATAGTTATTTTCTTTGCTATAGTGATGGGTTGTGGCTCCTCGAATGAAGACTCTCTGGAAAATTCATTCCCAGTAGATGTAGGCGAAAATACAGCAGTGTTTGATATCACAATCAATTCCGGAGAATTAGCTGGAGATGAGGATATATTGAGAATTAAAAAGAATGAAAATGTCAGTCTAAATTTTTTTTCAGACGCGGGCATTGCGGTGCATCTACATGGATATGATATAGAAAAAACTGTTTCCCCAGGTGAGGATCAAACGATGGAGTTTAAGGCAAATGCCACCGGTAGGTTTGCCATCACCTCACATAAAAC
>VFFY01000190.1 GCA_009392675.1 SAR202 cluster bacterium
AGCACGTGAATAGCGAAGATGCTATCAAGGCTTATAAGGCTGTTGTGAGGTAGGTGGGAGATATAACCTTATGCCTCTGGAGTTGCACCTAAAGCATCTGATTCTTTCGTTACAAACATTAATAGGCACGGAAGTATTATCAGAGATGCGATAAGTGCTAAGAAAATCATTGTGGCAGTTAACTGGCCGTATGATGCAAACATAGGCATCGGCGCAAATCCTAGGATCACAAACCCAACTATGCTCGATGCTGCTGATGCCAGCAACGCAACCCCGGTTCCCCTTGAAGCTCTTCTAATCGCAGTTACCCTGGAAGGGTTTCTTTTTAGCTCTTCTCTGAATCTCTCAGTCATATGGATTGAATAATCAATTCCTACTCCAATAGAGATAGCACCTATCATTGCTGTGACAAAGTTAAGCGAAAATCCGGTTATTTGCATGATGCCGTAAAGCCATGCAACCACTAGTCCTATCGGAATTACAGTGACGATGGCGTATTTGAAAGAGCGCATCGTCATTATCAAAAGTATGGTAGCGGCTGTTATAGCAATGGGTAGTGAAGTGTATAGAGTTCGCGTTGTTGCGGATAGTTGGACTTCTCTAGTGAATGGTGATCCAGTTAATCTTGCTATCGATATTGATGGGTGAGATTCTAGGTCTTCAAGGATCGGGCGAATTGCTCTCCCAGCTTTTGTTATTACTGCTTGGTCTCTCGTACCAGGTATTTGGAATACAATGGTTGTTAGGCTTTCTTCGCCATCTGAGTGGTATATAGCTCCTCTTACCTGGTCTGGTCTAAGGATAAGGTTTCCGCCTGGGCCAGGCACCCCATTTTTGCGAGCAAATGTAAAAGCTGTAGCTATTTGTTTTTTGGTGTCGGGTATGAGGTCTTCATTTTTGTCTTCAATGGCAATACCGGTAGCATCTTTTATAGCAGTAAGAGCTATTGGGTTTTCCATTATGATATTTAATGTATTGACGACATCAAGACCTATTGTTATTTCCCCACTTGGTCTTTCAGCTACATTGTCGATGTCTCTTAATGATTCGATGAAGTCCGATATGGCTGCAATAGCATTTGGATCCGTCAAATCGCCTTTAATGTAAGCTATTCCTGGTTCCCCTCCTTTATCGCCTACATGTTCATCTACTTTGTTCAATCCGATAACCATATCGGATTTAGGGTCGAAGAAATCTTTCACATCGAAAGTAGGTTCTAGTTTGAGGGCAAAAAAAACTGATAAGGCTGTGACCACAGCAGTGATTACTAGTACTGCAGGAGAATGGGATGTTGCCGTTATAACGATTTTTTCAACACATGACGTAAGCCCGTGACTAGCAGGGCTTGAAGATAGTTTTTTAGATACTGGTTGTCTTTTGGCCTGGGTTTTATTATTACTCATGGACAGATAGGTAACAGGGATACCAATAAATATCAGGCCAGCTACAAGAAGCGTAATAACTCCAATTAGTGTGTTTACAGCTATTAGGATAATTACAGCACTTCCAGTTGCAGATGCCACTCCAATCGCCCCCAATATACGGTTGGAAGTATGTAGTTTCCCTTTGAACTGCTTGCCGGAAATTTGCATTAGCTCATCTATACGCATTGTTGTTATCGGTGCAACGATTCCCAGGATTATAAATGCCGAGAGAACTGCGATGGCTGCGGCGAAGCCGAAGTGAATTATTGCCTCAATGGGTGAAGATAGATTTGATAGAAAAGCAATGCTGTCGGATGCCATAGCGAGAAGTAAGGCAGCTAGTACTCCGGCTAGACCTATTTTCAGTCCATCTCTTGGGGAATACCCTTCTTTTATTTCTTCTTTGTATCGATGCACAGAATGCACTACGAAATCCACACCAAGTACAATCATACTTATCGGTACGATTAGGTCAACGGTCAATCCGCCCTTAAGTCCAACAAGGGCTGATATGCCTTTTAACCAGATAATTAGCATGCCGAGACCAATGCCTGATATAGCTGCAGCCCAGTAGGATCTTAAGCTTAGCCCTACTACTAATACCGCGCCTATAATTGTGAAAGTTATAAATGCACCAGAAGTTTGCCCTTCATCTTCTGATTCTAAATTCGCGTCAATTGCAACACCCCAAGTCTCATAAAACTTGGACTCCCCTGCCATTATGGAACTTATCTTTCGATTTAAGTGTTCTTTGTTGATTACATCAGGCCCTCCGCCAATGCCAATTTCCAATCCTGCTCCACCCAACTTGCTGTTATCGGCAAGTGCAGAAAAATTCATTGCAGGAGATGTCCACCAATTGATTTCCTGCCCCAAAACACTTCTTTTTTCGTATCTTGCATGTTGTGAGAGAAAATCAATTATGTAAGAGGTGTTTTCATTAGCAAGTAATTCATGGATAGCAAACTTAATCTGTTCTTCAGATGCAGTATCCAGAGTGGTATCCATAGAAGATAGTGCTAATTCAAGTGGTTCCAATATCGAAAACATTCCCGTTATTTCAAGACTGATATCTGGATTAAAGTACGTGTAGAGATAAGATTGTTTTTCTAAAGTTCCAGCGGCCAATTCTCCTTTAGAATTTAGCAAGAGGAGTTGATCTCTGTTTTCTTTGAATTCAAGGAGAACATTACGTGTAAGAACATCACCATCTCTAGCTTCAACCATGAAATAAGCAAAGTGAATAGGAGTAGGGAATTTAGAATCAATATCTGCTTGAAGGTCGTAAACCTCTCCAGGAGGATTTAGTGAGGCCTGTTCAGAGGGAGACATTTGCAATAATGGGTACAGTAGGAGTGCGGTTACTATTAATGAAATTATGATGACAGGCATCGATCTTTCGGCTAGGAAAGATACTATTTTTATCTTCCAATCTCCTTCAGTTGCCTTACCATTAGTAAAATTTGCCATTTGATTTCAGCCTTAAAAACCTCATATCTAAACCGATGGTGTCCAGGTAGTCGTTTGCCCCCCTGACTCCCTGCATTTAAATCTCAGTTGTGCTAATCACCCATGGGACTCTTAGCCGTTAGGTTCCATCAGTTACAACTAATCATCTAACGGAAGCTATTGGGGCTATTGCGAGGTAGCCATCCGTGGGTCTGGGCCGTATTTGTTTGGGCCGGTATCACCTTGTTTGATGGCCCACACAATTAGAACGATTATTCCGATTAACCCTAGTATTCCGCCCCCAATCACCATTGCGAAGCCCAGGACAGTCAATATCAAGAAATTATCCAATAGGAAGAAACTGACCAGTAAAATGCCACCGCCAATGGCAGCTATCGGGAAAAAACCAAAAACCAATAATAACCCCCAGCCAGTCCTGTTGATGTCGTGAAGTCTTCTGACACCCAATGCCAATGAGGGGACTATTACGCCGAGTTCAAACAATCCACCTAGCAGACCTGAATCACCAAACATGCCCATCGTGCCGGTAAGGGTGTCAAGGACAGCCAACACGATGCCAGCGAGGACGGTAAACAATACCCACCACCAGTTTTCGGCCCTTGTTGCTCTCCCACTGAATTTGAAATAGTTTTTGAACCCTAGATTTATTGCCTGAGGAAAACTGACCAT
>VFFY01000191.1 GCA_009392675.1 SAR202 cluster bacterium
CTGAATATTAATGTGGCTTACAGGTTGCGCTGCTGCTTATCAAAAGAAGAAATCACTGAAGGAGAGGTCTTGAATGGCTGACCAAAAGGTTATATCCAGACAGACAGGAGTTGAGGATACTCAATATAAATGGGGTTTTGAGTTTGATATAGAATCCGATGTGGCTCCAAAAGGTTTGAATGAAGATATTGTCCGGTTTATATCTGCAAAGAAAAAGGAACCAGACTGGTTGCTGGAATGGAGGTTGAGGGCATTTGCACACTGGGTAAATCAAGGGGATGATGCCTCTCCAAAGTGGGCGAAGGTCCATTTTGAGGACATTGATTTTCAAGACATCATCTACTACGCTGCACCTAAATCTAGCGATGACGCACCGAAAAGCCTTGATGAAGTGGACCCAGAAATACTCGAGGCATTTGATAAATTGGGGATTCCTTTACATGAGCAGGAAAAATTATCAGGTATAGCAATCGATGCGGTTCTCGACAGTGTTTCTGTAGCAACTACCTACCAGGACACGTTGAAAGAGGCCGGGGTTATATTCTGTCCCATAAGTGAGGCTGTACAAAAATACCCCGATCTGGTTCAAAAATATCTGGGTTCTGTGGTTCCGTATAGCGATAATTTTTATGCAACACTTAATTCGGCAGTCTTCAGTGATGGATCGTTTTGTTATGTCCCACCGGGCGTCCGATGCCCGATTGAATTAATGACCTATTTTAGGATCAATGAGGCGGACACCGGGCAATTTGAGAGAACCTTGATAATTGCTGATGAAGGCAGTTACGTCAGTTATTTGGAAGGATGTACTGCTCCGATGAGAAAGAGCCATCAGTTGCATGCGGCTGTTGTAGAGCTGATTGCTCTAAAGGATGCAGAGATAAAATACTCCACCTTACAGAACTGGTATCCAGGGGACAAAAATGGCGAAGGTGGTGTTTACAATTTTGTCACAAAGCGTGGGGCCGCTAGAGGCGAGAATTCAAAAATATCTTGGACTCAAGTTGAGACTGGTTCGGCAATAACCTGGAAATACCCTAGTGTGATTCTCCAAGGTGATAATTCTGTGGGTGAATTCTATTCAGTTGCTTTGGTCAACAACTATCAACAAGCCGATACCGGAACAAAGATGATACACATCGGTAAGAACACCAAAAGCACTATTATTGCAAAAGGGATTTCGGCCGGTAAGGCAGAGAACACTTATCGGGGCCAGGTTTCTATATTGGCTAGCGCAGATAACGCCAGAAATTTCACTCAGTGTGACTCTTTGTTAATCGGTGATGAGTGCGGTGCCCATACTGTTCCCTATATAGAAGTACGTAACCCCACCGCTAAAATGGGTCATGAGGCCACGACTTCGAAAGTTAATGACGATCAGCTTTTCTATCTTCAGCAACGAGGTATAGATTTAGAGGAAGCCAACTATATGATAATAAATGGGTTTTGTCGGGGTATTTTTAAAGAGCTGCCTTTTGAATTTGCTATGGAAGCTTCACAATTATTGAGAGTGAGTTTGGAGGGTGCGGTAGGTTAAATGTCAAATTCTCAGAAATTGATTGAAATCAAAGATTTGCACGTCTCTGTAGCGGAAACAGAGATATTAAAAGGAATAAATCTTAGCATTGGTCTGGGGGAAGTGCATGCCATTATGGGGCCTAATGGTTCTGGCAAAAGTACTCTCGCAAACGTTATAGCCGGTCGACCTGGCTATAGCGTCATCAGCGGAGATATTGTTTACAAGGGGAGCAGTATACTCGAAGTTGCACCTGAAATCAGGGCCAGAGCCGGCATATTTCTTGCATTCCAATATCCTGTTGAACTACCAGGGGTTAGGACCTGGCAATTTTTAAAAGCTGCTATTGATGCAATCCGAAAAGGAAACGGGCAGGAAGAGCTCAAAATAAGAGACTTCGATAAATTGCTGGAAGAAAAGCGACAGCTCATGGAAATGGACCCCGACCTTGTGCGACGTTCAGTAAATGAGGGATTTTCGGGCGGAGAGAAAAAACGGAACGAAATATTGCAGCTAGCACTCTTGGACCCGTCTTTAGCTTTATTAGACGAAACAGACTCTGGGTTGGATATCGACGCTTTAAGAATTGTTTCCCATGGGGTAAATATTTTTAAAAGCCCTGAAAAAGCAATTTTAATCGTCACCCACTACCAGCGGATTTTGGATTACATTACTCCTGATTATGTGCACGTATTAGTAGACGGTAAGATAGTGCGTTCTGGTGATAGTAGCCTTGCAATGGAATTAGAAGAAAAAGGGTACGATTGGGTAAAGGATACTGCTGGTAAAGAGGTGACCCCTTAATGCAAGAGGCTAGCTTAGTCCTGAATAAATACGAAGAGGATTTTGATAATCTTTCCTCCATTAGCCCGGAGTGGTCATCTAATCTGAGAAATAAAGCAATGGATACCTTTCGGGAAATAGGTTTTCCCGTACGAAGAAAAGGCAATGAGAAGTGGAAATACACTAATGCCAGACCGATAGCAAATATCGAATATTCTTCGGCAAAGTTTGAAGAAATAGATTTAGACGATATTAAATTGATAGCTCCATGGCACGAATCTTGGATTAATCTCCTTTTTGTTAATGGCCATTATCAAGAGACCTTTCCAGGTAGTTTGTCCACAAATATACAAATTTCCAATATGGCTTCAAATGACCTAGTTGCAAATCTTACCAGCAATGTTGGCGGGATTATGGATTATTCAGATGATGGATTTGCCGCATTGAATACGGCATTCATGTCAGATGGTCCGATAATAACGGTTCCCGAAGGAGAGAACTCCGGGATTGTTATAAACCTTATTTTTTTCAATCAAGGGTTGTCCGACACAGTGAATTATCCTCGAGTTTTGATAACTACAGGTGGGAATTCCATAGTCAGTGTCATTGAGAATTACGTTGGGGGCAGCGGCGATCAGACATTTACTAATTCCGTTTCTGAAATATATGTGGGTGAGGACGCAACTGTTAATCATTATCGTTTAATGAATGAGACTGATGATACCTATGATGTCGGCTATGGCAGGGTAAGAATAGATACTAATGGAGCATTTAATTCTAGATCGTTTTTCCGTGGTTGTGGAATCGGACGCTATGACTTAAATGTGTCGATAGAGGGGGAAAATGCCTCCTGTGATTTGCAAGGTTTGTATTTCACAAATGATGCTCAGCATATGGATAATTTCATTAATATTGACCATGTTCGTCCGAACTGTCAGAGCAACCTATTTTACAAAGGAATACTAGCAGGTAGATCAAGGGCGGTGTTTGGCGGTACAGTCTTAGTTAGGAAAGAAGCACAGAAGACGAATTCCGTACAATCAGATAAAAATTTAATACTGTCACCACATGCTGAAGTAGATAGTAAACCGGCGTTGTTTATATACGCTGACGACGTGAAATGCGCCCATGGGGCTACCGCTGGGAATATAGATGCCGATACCGTTTTTTATATGAGGAGTAGGGGAATTGATCTAGAAGCCGCTAGTCGATTGATAATTTATGGATTCGCCGGGGAAATAATTGATAAGGTAGAAATACCAGAACTGAGATCATATCTTGCGGAATCCTTTCTTACTTCTTTGCCTAGTCATAAGTTTGAGTTTTAACGATGTATGACCTCGAGGATTTATACCAAGAAATCGTGATGGATCATAATAGAAGGCCTCGTAATTTTGGAGAGATCAAAAATCCAACTAATTTTGCAGAGGGATTCAACCCTTTATGTGGTGATCAAATAACACTCCAGTTACATTTAGAAGACGGCTTAGTGTCTGATGTAGCGTTCAGCGGGGTTGGATGTGCAATATCCAAATCCTCGGCATCGATGATGACTGAGGAATTGAAAGGAAAAACACTAGATCACGCTGAAGGCTTGTTTGTAGCATTCCGAAAAATGATTACCAGGAATCCTGGAGACTCATATAACTCCGATATATTGGGCGACCTAGAAATTTTTCAGGGAGTTTCCCGATATCCGGCGAGAATAAAATGCGCTACCCTTGCTTGGCATACTTTGCATTCAGCAATTCATGATGAAAATGAGGTCATATCTACTGAGTAGTTCCTATTGTAGGATGAGGTGAACTATGCATGTACCGATTAAAGTTGATTATGGTGTGAGAGCACTGGTGGATTTAGCAATATATGGGTCTGCTGGGAATTCACTGAGATCCTTTGATATTTCACAGAGAACTGCCATTCCAAATGCATATCTGGCTCAGGTACTTAACTCCTTGAAAAAGGCGGGCTTTGTTAAAAGTACGAGAGGCCCGAACGGAGGTCATCAACTAGCGGTTGATCCGGACACAATACATTTGAGTTCTATCATGGAAGTGTTGGATGGTACGAATAATTTGGTCAATTGCTTGAATGACGATAATTTTTGCGTTCATTCACCAGCATGTGCTCAGAAAGAAATATGGAGGACAGTTGAAGAAGCAATACATGGGGTTTTATTCTCAATAACGGTATCTGATTTAGCTAGGGAAACCCAATTTATCAAATTACAGATTTGAAGCAACACCAAAATGTCATCTTTGTTTGGGAGTAAATATATTTAATGTTCGATGTTGAAAAAATAAGAGATGATTTTCCAATCTTATCTAAAAATATCTATGGTAACCCTTTAGTTTATCTAGATAATGCAGCGACTAGCCAGAAACCTCGGCAGGTAATCGATGCTCTAGTTGATTACTACGAAAATTATAATGCAAATGTTCACAGAGGTGTTCACACATTAAGCATGGAGGCCACAGATAGATTTGAAGAAGCAAGGGAAAAGGTGGCTAGATTTATTAATTCTGAGGCTTCTGACTTAGTTGTGTGGACTAGGAATGCTTCTGAGGGCTTAAATCTCATCGCTTATTCATGGGGCGAAGATAATGTGCATGAAGGAGATGAAATTTTGTTGACCCCCATGGAACATCACAGTAATTTGGTTCCCTGGCAAGAACTCGCTAGGAGGAAAAATGCAGTCATAAAATTCATACCCATGAGAGAAAACGGAACCTTAGATATGGATACAGTTGATGACCTAATTACAGAGAGGACAGTTCTAGTATCGGCGGTTCATATGTCAAATGCCTTAGGCACCATTAATCCTGTGAGGGAATTGGGTGAAAAAGCTCATCGGCAGGGCGCAAAAATTCTGGTAGACGGAGCACAAAGTGTACCCCATATGCCTACGAATGTTCAGGAATTGGATTGTGACTTTTTGGTATTTTCAGGGCATAAAATGCTAGGACCCACAGGAATAGGTGCCCTGTATGTGAAGCGGGATATATTGAATACTATGGAACCTTTCCTGACGGGAGGTGAAATGGTACTGGAGGTATCTTATCAAGAGGCATCTTGGGCAGATTTACCAATGAGATTTGAGGCCGGAACCCCTAACATAGCTGATTCTATTGGGCTTGGTTCCGCTGTTGATTATCTAAATGACCTAGGTATGGGGGATGTTAGGACGCACGAGAAGAATTTAACCCGTTACGCATTAAATAGGTTTAAGGAAGCAGATTTAGAAGGCATGGACCTGTTTGGACCAGACGATCCTGAGATAAGAGGTGGAGTATTTTCTTTTAATACGGTAGATGTTCATCCTCACGATTTGGGCACATTCCTTGATAGGAGGGGCATTGCTGTAAGAACAGGGCACCACTGTGCTATGCCTTTGGTGCGGAGTTTAGGGGTGGCAGCCACTGTAAGGGCAAGTTTTTACTTATATAACACGGAGAGGGAAGTGGATATTTTGGTAGACGGGGTAACAGAAGCGCTGAGGTATTTCAGGGATGGATCTGAATAATATCGATGATATTTATAGGGATAGAGTTATCCTTGATCATTGCAGAAGCCCCAGAAACACTTCACTAATTGGTCATTTTGATCTAGCAGGTGATGCTATAAATCCTTTTTGCGGTGACGAAGCCCATTTTCAAATTGGATTAAACGGTGAAAATTTAATTGAGCGTATCCAATTCTCTGGGGATGGATGCGCTATAAATATAGCTTCTGGGTCATTGTTGTCAGAGGCAGTCACCGGTTTAACGGTTCAAGAAGCAGCATTACTATCCATCAGGTTTGTCGAGTCGATGAGGAAGCCTATTGGGGAAAATGTGGAAGAGGAATTTATAGGGGAACTTTCAGTTTTGATTAGCGTTAGGAATTTCCCGGTAAGGGTAAAATGTGCGTTATTGGCATGGTCTGCACTTGAGGATGCTCTTTCAGAAAGAAAATAAATCAACGATCGAGCCACACTCTCTCCCAATGTGAATATTCGAACCCAGAAAAGTTTGGATGCATGTTTTTTAAATCCTCGGTCCAGGCCCATAAACTTTTTTCGGTTGCGGGCATGAAACGATAGGATTTTTCTAGTAGATGTGTGTTTATTTTATGAATGATCTCTGAGCGTTTTTCAAGATTGTATTCTTGGGATTGTTTTTCTATGAGCTCATCTAGCCTTAAATCTTTGTGATTTGAGGTATTCCATTCACCTTGACTGTGGAGTACAGGGATAACAAAACTGTTAGTTGATGATTGAGGAAATGTTGGTCCCATTAACACATCGAAATCACTTTGCCTCCAGACTTTCTCAGCATATTGTCTGCGGTTCACAAAATTAATTATTGGGTCAAACCCCACAGCTGTAAGCTGTTGTGAGGCAATTTCCGCGCTTTTCTTATACCGTGAACCGAAATCACTTGTGGTTATGGCTATCGGGATATTTGTTTTTAACGCTTCTGGGTGTTGGAAAGGGTAAAAATATGATTCCCAATCAGACCTGTCGGGAATCCACGAAGGATGATTGGTGACAAACCCCAATGAGAAGAAAGCATAATTATCCCAGGCTTTTTGAATGATCTCGTCAGGATTTATTGACGATCTGGCCAAAAACCTCGTGTGATCATCGTCAAATGGTGGTTTAGCGGTGTTAAAAGCTATTTCAAAACCTAGTCCTGGTTCCGGATTCTCAAGTGCTATGTCTAACTCTGATAAAGAATTCTCTATTTTATAAACGTCAATCAACCCCACACTATAGGCACTTAATCTTGCTTGAGGATCTGTGATGATATGAAACTCTATCGAATCCAAATATGGGGGATTTGGTGCTGAATAAACATTTTCTACTGAGGAATAGGAATCGTCTACAAGTTTCGACAATCTCCAAGGACCAGATCCAATGGGTGGGGCTGATTCGATTTTCGTGAGGTTGTTGATGTTTGATTTTGATAATAATTTAGATCTCCCATCTGCTAAAGAGATAAAAAAATCTGCATCCGGGACATTTAAATTTATCTGAATCTGATTTTTGGACTTTACGTCTATGCTGCGGACCATATGAAATCTGTTCGAATGTTCCTGATTTTTATCTATCTGGCGATCTAAGCTAAATTTTATGTCTTCTGGCAACAATCGTTTCATATCGTCCGCCTCTTCAGACACCCACCTGATATTTGTGTCAACATCAAAAATAAAAGTTTTGTTATCTACCATTTGCCATGAGCTGCAAGCATCGCATTCAGTGGCTTTAGAAGGCAATGTGATATTGGGCCCATTACTAAATTTCAAAAGTCTTTGATAAATTATTCCCAATCCCCAGGTGGAGTGTGCCCCAGAATAATTTTCATGAGGGTCTAGTGAGTCAAAATAATGTTTCGAAATTAATTTTAAAGTTCCGCCTCGTTTGCCTTTAAATATCGGCGGAATTTTATTTATAGGAATGGCCGGTTCCAATGATTTATCTGGAGATCCATTTTCTATGGATAAAGGGGTAGGGGTCACCGTGTTTTGGATAGGAGAGGATGTTGCCTTGGGACTTAGGTTTATCCCTATTGTAGGTAGGGGGGTAATATCCGCATTGACAGAAGGTTGATTCTCGAAAATTTCCTGTTCCAATTTAGATTGATCGGTACATGCAAAAGAAACAAACCCTGCTATGAGGCCGAATATTATTGCTAGGTGCATGAAATTTTTCATATGGGGGCCATTACACAATTTCAAGGATTAAACTTTATGCTGATTGATGATTTAAGTATAATCAACGCCGGTAATCTATGACATTACGTTTTGATGGTCCCATATGTTAATTGACACCCATGTTCATTTAGATGCTTTTCCTGATGGTGAGATTGAGGCTATTTTAGGCCGAGGTCACGATGTTGGAGTTGGGTTTGTCATATGTGCAGGTACGACGGTAGATTCTTCTATTCGGTCTGTTGATCTGTCACGAAGGTTCCACTCATTTTTTTCAGGGGTGGGAGTACATCCAATGGACATATACAAGCCGCTAACGACGGAAGACTATCAAACATTAACAAAATTAGCTTCAACTGAACCAAAGGTTATAGTGATGAGCGAAATCGGATTAGATTATATGGAGGGTATGCCCGACAGGGCGTGGCAATTTACAGCCTTCAGAGAGCAAATCAATATAGCCAGGGCACTGAATTTACCTATCGTTTTTCACAGCCGAGAGGCTCATCACGACTGTCTTAGAGTTTTGAAAGAAGAAAAAGGCTATGAAGTGGGTGGAATAATGCACTATTTCCAAGGCTCACTAGAGGAGGCTCATCAGGTAATAGATCTGGGGTTTTATATATCGATTGCCAGGCCAATATTTCGGTTGCCACATCTGCAGGAAGTAGTTACTAAGATCCCTATAGAGAACATAGTTATTGAGACGGATTCGGCTCCTCAGCCGTTTAAAAAAAATCGTGATAATTGGACAGAACCTCGTTACCTAAGGCCTATCACGGAAAAAATTGCTGAGCTTAAAGATATGGATATAGACATAGTGGAAGCATCACTATTTCAAAATACCAAAAAATTGCTATCAAGCCAGTGGGACATCGTCACTCAATCTGTGCCTAATTCTTAATCCAGCATAGGATTCGTGAAATATGGGCCTATAATCATCAACCATGGAAGCAATATCCATGCCATGAACCAGCCTATCGCCGAAGGAAAAAATGCTTTAAGGAGGGTAATGTTATGAGTCGTTTTTACTCCGATGGTCACCGCGACTAACAGCCACACTAAAGTTATTAATAGTATGTAATCTCCCACTATAGGGATCGTTGCTAAAATTAATCCAACTCCCGGGCCATATGCTATGCCAGTACTACGAATAGTATCTCTAAACTCTGCGTCTCCCCCCATAAGCCCGCATAATGTGTTGTTAATGAATGACCACATCATCATCCCAACAAAAATAGTGGAAAATGCCACTGTCATCATCTGAAGACGGGCGAATTCGCTTTCTGGATTAATCACGGTACCTTTGTAATGCAGATATATTGCGCTTGAAAAGCCCGTAATTGCCACCGTTCCCAGAGATTGTATGACAAGTTCTGGCCGGCTCTTGAATTCCGGATAGATTTGTTTATTTAAGATGGCGGCTTTAATGAGGTTATCAATCATAAATAGTATTTGCTAACGTAATGCCGTCTGGGGTTCCGACAAAACAGTGATAATAGTGTAAAATCCTTAGGTTCTAAAATCATAGTATAACTGGTGTAATTCTCATCGACTCATCGATCCTAACACAAGGTGCCTATCTAACAGTTATTGGTATGGGCACGTCATTTCTACTACTTTTAGTATTGATTACCTCAATATTAGTGACTAAATACGTTTCTAATAAAATAGACCCCCCCTACGTGGCTCCTACTGAAGAACAGCAACAGGAATTGGCGAGAAAAGCAAAGGCCGCCGCCGCCGCCTTTGCTTTTCTGTCCGCTAACGGACGTGATTCTAAAATAGATTCGGAAGCGAAATAATTGAACCGATCACACTGATGGTGCATATAAGTGATAGAACAACTTCTTGATTTTATAAGAACAACAGGCCTCTCCAATATAGGGTGGCGGGATATGGTGATGATTTTTGTTGGCATTATATTTATATACCTCGCCATAAAAAAAGACTGGGAACCATATGAACTCCTACCAATAGGATTGGGAATAATAGCAGCGAATCTACCTTTGACTGGTTTAATTACACCACCAACTTCAGATTCTTTGAATCAAGAGGCTGGGATATTCGGTGTCTTTTTTCATTATGGTTTATCTTTTTGGAATATATTGCCTCCTATTATTTTTCTTGGAATAGGCGCACTAACAGATTTTGGCCCGGTAATAGCAAACCCCAAAACTTTACTTTTGGGTGCTGCCGCTCAAATAGGCATATTTGTTGCATTTTGGGGAGCTTTAATTGCAGGATCTCTAGGAATGAATTTTGGAATTGAGGAGGCTGCCTCAATTGGTATCATCGGTGGGGCCGATGGCCCTACAACGATATTCCTTTCGGCACGATTGGCACCAGAGATATTAGGTATAACGGCTGTTATAGCTTACTCTTACATGGCTGCTGTTGCATTTATTCAGCCCCCATTAATGAAACTGTTCACTACGGAAAAAGAGCGGCAGATAGTTATGAGACCTCTCAGAGAGGTTTCAAAGCTCGAAAAATTAATATTTCCTAACGTGGCTTTAATAGCGATAATATTGGTGGTTCCCAAATCTGCCCCACTGATTGCCATGTTCATGATAGGTAATTTGTTCCGCGAGAGTGGAGCTGTCCCTCGATTGACAAAATCTGCATCTAATGAGATTTTGAATATCGCCACGATTTTCCTAATGATTACAGTAGGTACTCAACTAACTGCCGACAGGGTTTTCGATTGGCAGACTATGGTGATCTTAATTCTTGGTTTAGTCGCTTTTTCTTGTGGGACTATTGGGGGGATACTTTTTGCAAAAATCATGAACTTATTTCTCGATGAAAAAATAAATCCTCTCATTGGTTCGGCTGGTGTTTCAGCTGTACCAATGGCTGCACGTATCTCACATCACCTGGGGCAACAGGCGAATCCGAATAATTTTTTGTTGCCCCATGCGATGGGCCCTAACGTGGCAGGGGTGATTGGATCTGCTGTCATAGCAGGTGTTTTTATATCATTGGTGGCCTAGTCTTATGAAAATTCGAGTTGAAAAAAAATGGTATAACATCGAGATAGACAGCATCTCCTCTGACTCCGCAGTTGTTTTAGTTGATGGTGAAAGATTTGAGGTGAAATTAGAGGATGTAGAGAAAACAAGTGAACTAGTTGAGGAAGTTTCCGGTCCTATTTCCAACTCTGTTGGAATGAGAACGGACAATTACAAGGAATTCAAAAGCCCGATGCCAGGGACCATAATATCTATTTTGGTACAGACTGGGGATGATGTGTCTCAAGGTCAGGATATATGTGTGTTGGAATCGATGAAGATGCAACAAACTCTTAAATCAGATATGGCGGGCACTATTATGGGGACAAGTGTGTCTCAAGGTGATCAAATATTGGACGGAGACGTAATTTTCCTTATTAGGTAAATACTATCTGAATTGATTCCGATTATCGCCCTAGATTTGCCAAGGCTGATTCTGCAATTAGCAATTCTTCTGTTTCTCTGATCGGGTGAATTAAATTAATAGCCATTTGCAACTCTTTTTTTGCCTCCGCCACGTTCCCGTTCTTTTTATGAATTAAACCTAGGTATAGGTGGGTTCCCCCAAGGCCTACATCCAAGGTTAACGCTTTTTCTAGATCTGTTTTAGCAAGTTCGTATCTCTCCAAATGGTAATAAGCTGCACCTCTAGATTTATACGCAATGGCTAAGTCAGGCATTCTTTTAATTAGGGTGGAAAAGCTGTTAGCAGATTCGATGAACTGCTCCGATCTCAATAAATTAAGGCCACGGTTGTAGAGAAACAGGGCTTCTATTTCAGGGGTTGGTGATGCCGATATAGGGTTTGTTGGTGTGATAGTCGGGGTGATTTCGGTTTCTCGGGAAATTTTATTGACTGTGGGCACCAGTTCTTCGGTAGGGACCAATAAAGTTGCCCTGTTGGAATTATTATCACAAGATAGTAATGAGCAAACTATAATTGTCACAGCAATCAATGGCAGGTGCCTTAAATATGAAATCAAGTTTACGTTGTATTGCATAGGAAATAGAAAAATTAGTATAGGAGGAAGTTAGTTGATTCCTATTCTATCATCTCAATGAAATTGGAGGATATGTTGATAAAAACCCTTGAAGATAAAACCCCACTGGTTCACCCAACTGCTTTTGTCAGTGAAGCGGCTTATGTTGTAGGTGATGTTGAAATAGGTGAAGGATCAAGTATTTGGCCTGGAACCGTTATAAGAGGCGATTCAGGTAAGGTAAAAATTGGTAAGTATACAAATATTCAAGATAATTCTGTGGTGCATGGAGACGCTGACGTCGAAATTGGCGACTACGTAACTGTGGGCCATAGGGTAATGTGTCATTCTAAATACATAGGGGATCAATCACTGATCGGCAATGGGGCTATATTAAATGACGGGGTAATAATCGGGGAAAATAGTGTGGTCGGGTCGGGGGCTATGCTGCTAGAGAACATGGATATACCAAAGAGGTCCATTGTTGTGGGTATGCCTGGAAGAGTTAGAGGTGAAATTCAGAAAAAGCACTTAGATTTGCAGGTGGAACTTGCCGATATTTATTCCGATAAAGCCAAGCGATACAAAAAAGAAGGTACTCTCGAATAGAAAATCTGGTTCAGGAAATAATTACGGGGGTACCATGTTCAGGGTGAGTGATTATTGTCACTTCTGACCCATATATAGACTCGATGTTATTTTTTGTTAATACTTCTTTAGGTGTTCCATCTGCAGCGATAGATCCATTTGAAAAGAGAAGGATTCTGTCACTGAATTGAGCAGCAATATTTAGATCATGTATAGCCAAAACAGTGACCCCAAACCCAGATTTTTGCTCGTGTATCCTTCTTATGATTTTCATAACTTTCCTTTGATGAGAAATGTCTAAATTGGAAGTTGGTTCGTCTAGCAGCATTATTGGTGACTGTTGGGTAATCGCTAGAGCCAACATAGCACGTTGCTTTTCACCACCTGAAATCTCCCCTAATTTTCTTCCGGAGAGATAATCTATTTCTGTCAAAGACATGGATTTACGTGCTATATTGAAATCTTCTTTTGATTCCCATTGAAGTAATCCAAGGTGGGGATTACGTCCCAACATCACAAAATCTGGGATGCTGATCTCATCCGGAAGTTTTGGGTTTTGCGGGACCATCGATATCCAAACCGCCCTTTTTTTGTTCGTGAGATTGTGACTTAGCTGATCATATATATATATCTTTCCAGATGAAGGTTTTAATGTGCCGGATATTAATTTCAATAGAGTAGTCTTTCCAGCTCCATTTGGCCCGACCAGAGAAACTAATTCTCCTGGGTTGAAATGTGCGGTGATTTCTCGAATGATATTTACATTTTCATATTTGAACGAAACATTTTGAAGATTAATAACCATCAACACTGCTCCCTTTGGTTTTTAAAAGCACATAAACGAAAAATGGAGACCCTACTAACGCAGTTATTATTCCAACGGGCAATTCAATGGGGCTCACGATTGTTCTAGCTGCCAAATCGGCTAGAATCAAAAAAGCAGCGCCCGCTAGTGCGGAAAGAGGTAGTAGTGTTCGATAATCTGTGCCCCATAAAAGCCGTATGATGTGAGGAGCTATTAAACCAACGAAACCTATCAGACCGCTAAATGAGACTGCGGTGGCTGTGACCAAGGTTGCCGATACTATCAATATGCGTTTGGTCTTCTCTGTGTTGACGCCTAACGATTCAGCGTAATATCCTTCAAGTTGCATGGTGTTCAATACTCGGCTGTACCCCAAAATGAAACTCACGCCTACTATCATGTAAGGCATTATTAATATTGAGTGAGACCATTGTGCCCTTATGAAGCCCCCCATCAGCCAGCTGAGTAATGGTCTCAAATCAGGATCACTTCGTAGCATCAAAATTCCAGTGATAGCTGTCGCAAATGCTCCTATAGCTAGTCCCGCCAAAAGTAGTGTTGACAGGTGGGTGTTGCCAGATTTTACGGAGATTAGGTATGCGATGAAAACTGCTGCGATTCCACCACAAAACGAAGCTACTGGGAGCAGGCTGAAGTATCCATAAGTGGAAGGTATACCAGACAGGAAAACAATGGTAGCACCAAGTGATGCCCCTGAAGCGACTCCAATTAAATATGGATCCGCCAAGGGGTTTTTAAATAAACCCTGGTATGTGGCCCCTGATATTCCAAGAGATGCTCCCACCAGTAATGCAAGGACAACTCGGGGGAACCTAATGTTCCATATTATGGTGTGCCAGGCAGGTGTTAGTTCGGGTGACTCATTTAAAAAATTCAATTTGGAAAATAGAATGAAAAATACAGATGTGACAGGTATATATACTGATCCAACAGCCACGCCAATAACAGCACAGATGAATATTAAAACTATCCCGATAGTTATTTTGTTCCAGGGATATTTATATGTTGATTCAATGTCTTGATCACTAGTATTAGCTGTGGATTTCATTTGAAAAGGCCGGGGTAAAATTCATTTGCTAATTCTTCTAAACCTAATATGAATCTTGGCCCAGAAATACCAAGATAATCGTCGTTTGATTCGAAAATAGCTTTGTTTTTGATAGGTAATAATTTACTAAAAGCGGGATTGTTATACAGCAAATCAGGAGTAGAACTTATGATGATTTGAGGATTTCGATCTATGATCACCTCAGGGCTTAATTGCCCATAATTATCTACGTCATGAGCCACGTTTTCGAGTTTTAACAATTGAAATACACTTCCCATAAGTGTGTTGTTGCCGGGAGTCCAAAGATCTCCTACGTCTTGAAAGACGGAAGGCCCAGAATGGTACGGATCTAAAGTCAATTTAATTTCGGTGATTCTTGACTCGAAGTTCTCGGCTAATATTTCCGCTTCGTTCACCGCACCAGTGATCTGACCCCATGTTCTGAAGGTGTTAGCCATTCCCATCAGATCGTCATCGACCGATTCTAATAAAAGTACTCTTAGACCAGCTTTCTCCAACTCTTCCTTGAAGGTTGGATAAAATAGGAAAACTAAATCTGGGTCTAGATCAAGAATCCGTTCGATATTCATATTGAATGCATCGCCGACTTTTTCAATATCTTCGACTTCTATAGGATGGGAAACCCAGCTGTGGGTTCCAATAATTCTGTGTCCCTGACCTATTGCGAAAATAGTTTCAACTGCTGCAGCATCGTAAGCAATTATACGTTCCGGAGGCTTATTGAAAATCATCTCACTTCCATGTCTGGCTATGACAGTTAGGGGGAATTGAGCTGTTAATTTTTCATAGGTGGGGGGTGACGGAGCCGAGAAATATTGGACTATCCTGCCTTTGGGTGATCTTTGGCTTTCTATTTCTTTAATGACTGGGAGAGATGTAGGAGCTGCTATCGGCGTAGATGGCAATATTTGTTTATGGGTGTAGATTTGTATCGGTACTGGAGTGGAGGCTGGGGCCGCCGGATCGGGTTGTTTTGGTGAAATCTCTCCAGAACATGAGACCATTCCCATTATTAATGCAAAGGCGATAGAGGTACTAAGCAAAACTCGCCGAAACAAATTACCCCCTTTTTTATTCAAAGATCTGTCTAGTTCTGGTCTTTCGCGGGAAATAAAAAAAGCCCACTTTTTTGTGTGGGCCGGTTGGGGAGGTGGTCATCTCAACCCGGCCTTTCCACGAAGACCTAGATGGTGGCACTTAGTGGTTGACCGGACTTGCTTCTTAAAGCCTACCGTTGCGGGACAGTGTCGGATTTCGACCGACTTCCTCTTTTAAACCCTGTAGGGCACTTGCACCATTTTCAAATTCTGTTTTTAACTGTTCCATCAAACCACGGCTGCGATTAATTTGTCAATAATTTAGTACGGACAAATTAATCTTCTGTGATTTATTGAGGTTTCTCTAAGGTATTAATCCCACCGTTTTTTAGGATGGACATCTCTGACCCATCTTCTAAGGCAGGCGGAGGTGGCGATTCAGGGAGTTGGTCCATATCAAACATATTTTCCAGTTCTGCAACTCCTAGTTTTTCGCGACCTTCTTCAGTTAAATCATACCGAGCCGGTATTAGCCTTCCTATAATCACATTTTCTTTTAGTCCTGATAGAATATCTCTTTTCCCAGTCACGGCTGCTTCCGTTAAAACTCTCGTTGTCTCTTGAAATGATGCAGCTGCTAGGAAGCTGTCCATATGAAGCGAAGCTCGAGTTATCCCTAGAAGTATGGGTACAGCAGTGGCGGGGTCTCCTCCTTCGGAGATTATTTCACCATTTTTGACCTCGAATTGTTTTCTGTCCATCGGGTCACCAGGTAGGAATTCTGTGTCACCCGCTTCGTTAATCTGCACACGTCTTAGCATTTGTCGAATTATAGTTTCTATGTGCTTATCGTGTATGGGAACACCTTGGGACCGGTAGACTTTTTGCACTTCTTCAATCAAATAAGATTGAACCGATTCCCTACCTTGTATTTCTAAGATTTGTTGCGGATTTTTGGGTCCCGAAGTAATAGCTTGTCCTGCTTCCACTTCGTCACCGTCAGTTATCTCTAGGTGGGAAGCCGCGGGTATCGCATACTCCCTCTGCTCCTCATCTGTCCATGTAATTGTTACTGTTGCACCTTCTATCCCCACAGTTCCTGAATTACGGGCGTGTATGACTGAATCATCTCCCGAATCTTTTGAAGCTGCTATTGGGGTTCCAATTATCACCGTGCTGCCCTTTTTTACTAGAGGTTTATATCCCTCTAAGGTGTACTCGTCTACCAATTCTTCTGAATTGATTATTCGTGCAGTGCGACTTTCTGGGGTGTCGATTATCTCTGCTTTTCCTGAAATCTCGGATAACACAGCTGCTCCACGCGGTGACCTAGCCTCAAATAATTCTTCGACTCTAGGTAACCCGCTAGTTATATCTGCTCCAGCCACACCCCCGGTGTGAAAAGTTCTCATTGTTAACTGAGTTCCCGGCTCTCCAATACTTTGTGCAGCTATTATCCCAACAGCATCTCCAATCATTATTGGTTTTAAATTTGCCAGAGATACTCCGTAGCACATTTTGCAGAGGCCCTTTTCAGCCTGGCAAGATAAAGGAGATCTTACTTCTATTACCGTTACCTCTAGCTCTTTTAGCATCTCTATGTCTTCTTCGTACAACGCTTGGTCTGCTTCTATTATTATTTCACCGGTTTCAGGATTGGCCACCGGAGATGCAGTGTATCTGTATTTTATCCTGTCATAAAATAGATCCTTGAGAGTATCATCGTGATAATCTTCTACCGTGATCCCTCGGCCTACCCCACAGTCCTCCACAGTTATTATGACTTCTTGGGCAACGTCGATGAGTCGTCTTGTAAGGTAGCCGCTGTCTGCTGTCCTTAAAGCTGTATCCGCAAGGCCCTTTCTAGCACCATGGGTGGATATAAAATATTCAAGTACCGTTAAACCCTCTCGGAAGTTAGATTTAATAGGTCTATCTATGATCCTACCTCGTGGGTTTGACATCAGGCCTCTCATTCCTGCCATTTGCCGGATTTGAGCTATGTTTCCCTTAGCGCCGGAGTTGGCCATCATGTAGATTCCGCCGTAGCTATGCAAATCTTCCGCTATGAACTGTGTCAGTTTATCATTGGCATCGGTCCATATTCTGACTGTGGCATTGTAACGCTCATCTTCTGTTATCAGGCCATCCATATACTGTTCTTCAAGCTGAATTACTGCTTCTTCTGCCTCACCCACTATTTCTGACTTCTTTGGCGACACTTTGACATCATTGATAGCTATAGAAACTCCCGATTTTGTGGCATTCCGGAATCCCAAATCCTTAATGTCGTCTAGTACCACCGCAGTTTTTTCATTACCTAGAAGTCGGAAGCAATTGCCGGTTATCTCTTTTAGCTTATTCCTTTCAACTTCTTCGTTAACATATGGTAGGTTATCCGGGAGGACGCTGTTAAATATTATTCTGCCAGCTGTGGTCTCGATCAATTCCCCAGAATTATTTCTAGCATATATTTGAGCCCTTAGTGAAATAGCGCCTACTTCGTGGGCCAAAATGGCATCTTCAAAATTACTGAATTTTTTTCCTATCCCCTGCGCATTTTTATCAATGGATGTCATGTAGTAGCATCCCAGCACCATATCTAACGATGGGGTAACAATGGGTTCCCCAGAGCTTGGAGCGAGCATGTTAAACGTACTTAACATTAATTTTCTTGCTTCCAACACGGAGATCCTTGATAGAGGCACATGTACTGCCATCTGATCTCCGTCAAAGTCTGCATTGAAAGCTGTGCATACTAATGGATGAACCCTTATTGCACTACCTTCAATCAAAACTGGCTCAAATGCCTGTATACCAAGTCGGTGAAGGGTAGGGGCTCGGTTTAGTAATACTGGGCGATCTTTTACCACTTCCCCTAATATTTCCCAAACTTCTGACCTGTTACGTTCTGCCAATCTCTTGGCACTTCTTATGTTGTGAGCGTAACCTTTTAGTACTAGGCGATGCATTACAAAAGGTTTAAATAGTTCTAATGCCATGCGTCTTGGCAAACCGCATTGATGGAGTTTTAATTCTGGGCCAGCAATAATCACCGACCTTCCACTGTAGTCGACACGCTTTCCGAGCAGATTTTGTCGAAATCGTCCTTGTTTTCCTCGCAAAAGATCTGAAAGGGATTTGAGTTTATGATTGTGACTACCAGCTACGGCCCGGCCCCTTCTCCCGTTGTCGATCAAGGCATCCACTGATTCCTGTAGCATGCGCTTTTCATTTCTAATAATTATTTCAGGCGCTTGTAATTCAATGAGTCTACTAAGCCTGTTATTTCGATTTATAACCCTTCTGTACAGGTCATTTAGGTCACTTGTGGCAAACCGTCCTCCGTCAAGCTGGACCATTGGGCGTAAATCTGGTGGAAGGACTGGCAGATAAGTGAGAATCATCCATTCTGGCTTATTGGTGCTTTTTCTGAACGCTTCTACGACCCTAAGCCTTTTTATTGCTTTTTTGCGTCTCTGACCTGAAGTAGACTGCATTTCTTCTTGCAACTCATCCCTAAGGTCATCAAGGTCGATGTGGTTTTCAAGCACGTACAATACAGATTCTGCTCCCATTCCAGCCTGGAACACTCCAGGGAAATTATCCCTATTGTCTCTGTATTGAGTTTCTGTCAATAACTTTGTGACATGCAGTCCTTCTAGTGAGGAAATCTGATTTTCTATAGCACTTAACAATTCCTCATACTCATCGTTTATTTCGGCTATGAGTTCCTCGATTTTCTGGTCTCGTTCTTTTTTTAAACCTTCTATTTTTCCTTCAGTTTCTAATTGGCCCTCTGAAGATTTTTTATCATCATCTTCGTCCTCAGAATTTTCTTCAGGTATTAAGCCTTGTAGAGGTTCTATTTGTGTTTGGTATTCTTCTGTGAGTGTATTCTCGGCACTTTCCACCCTAGATTCTTTTTCCAACCCTTTTTCTTCTAAGTTTGAATGCAGTTGTTCTAACAACTGCCCTTTTAATTCGATATCAATATCTGTTATTAAATATTGGGCGAAGTAAAGTACCCGGTCTAAATTTCTAGGGGACAAGTCTAAAAGCAACCCTAATCTGCTGGGGGTGCCCTTCGAGAACCAGATATGAGCCACAGGTGCAGCGAGGTCAATATGTCCCATTCTTTCTCTTCTGACCTTAGAACGAGCCACTTCAACACCACACCTATCACAAGTAACCCCTCTGAATCTTATTTTCTTGTATTTACCGCAGTAGCATTCCCAGTCTTTGGTTGGGCCGAATATTCTTTCGCAGAACAACCCATCTTTTTCAGGCCGTAAAGTCCTGTAGTTGATTGTTTCTGGTTTAGTTACTTCACCCCACGACCATCGCTGTACGTCGTTGGGGGATGCCAATGAAATTGATATTGCGTCGAAATCATTTCCAGGTTGAGCCATTTCATGTTCTCCATAGCTGCTAAAAAGTCGGTGTAATTATTTACCTAGTCATCCCCACCAGGTACGGGTTGGTCATCTTCAATCGATTCTGGTTCTTCATTTGTTCCTGACCCTCCATCTGGTTCACTATCATTGCTATTGAGGGTTCCTTCAAGTAGTGCCAAAGGATCGGAGATTTCAGAAGAGTTAGAGAAAAGGTCACCGCCACTTCCAAGTCCTTTATCCTCAATTACATCGTCATTTTCTAACTCAATAGATAGAACTAGGCTTTGTAGTTCTTTCATAAGCACGTGGAAAGATTGTGGTATACCTGGCTGGGCAACGTCCTCACCTTTCACGATCGCCTCATACGTTTTAACTCTTCCTATCTCGTCATCTGATTTGATAGTTAGCATTTCTCTTAGGTTGTGGGCTGCACTGTAGGCTTCTAAGGCCCAGACCTCCATTTCTCCAAATCTTTGTCCACCGAGTTGTGCTTTACCCCCCAACGGCTGTTGAGTTATTAGGGAATAAGGGCCTGTAGCTCTGGCGTGGATTTTATCTTCCACTAGATGGATTAGCTTCAGCATATATATGTATCCGACAGTCACGGGTTGATCAAACGTATCACCAGTCCTGCCGTCGTAGAGTGTGGATTTACCCAACACTGGAGCAGCGAGGCCGTAATCTCTATTAAGCACCAAGGCTTCTTCCATAAGATCGTCGACGGACATATCAGACGTATCTTTATTCGTCATCTCATCCATCCATATTTTTAAACAGGCATATCTTGCGGAGTTTGGCTTGGACTCTATAAATATTTCTTCGAAATCGAAACCTCTTTTCTCAAGAAATTCGGCTATCATCCCAAGGTCAATCATTTCTGAGACATTATCTACAATTGCTCTAGCAGGGACCGCTCCTGATTGGTCGATTATCCATGCCTTTGCTAATTCATCTTCAATGGCGGTATCTTCTGCACCATCAAATACGGGGGTTTTGGCATCGAATCCTAACTTTTTCGCTGCCCAACCGAGGTGGGTCTCCAGTACCTGCCCTAAGTTCATTCTTGATGGAACCCCGATGGGGTTGAGTATTATGTCTACGGGCGTACCATCCGGTAAAAACGGCATATCCTCTTCGGGTAATATTTTGGCGATTACACCTTTGTTACCGTGTCGACCGGCCATCTTGTCGCCTTCGGTTATTTTTCTAGTGTGAGCTATCCATACTCTGACGAGTTTGTTGACACCAGGCGATAAATCATCTCCGTTATTTCTGTCGAGTATTTTGACATCGATCACTTTTCCTCCCTGTCCGTGAGGTACGTACAACGAAGAATCTTTCACGTCACGGGCCTTTTCTCCGAAAATAGCCCTAAGTAATTTTTCTTCTGCAGAAAGTTCAGTTTCCCCTTTGGGTGTGATTTTGCCGACTAGTATGTCGCGGTTTGATACCTCTGCACCTACTCTAATTATTCCCTCTTCATCCAAATTTCTAAGGCTATCTTCACCTATGTTTGGAATATCTCGGGTAATTTCTTCTGGGCCTAATTTGGTGTCTCTCGCTTCAACCTCATGTTTTTCGATATGTACTGACGTAAATTTATCTTCTTTTATCAATCTACTGCTCAGAATAATCGCATCTTCAAAGTTGTAACCTTCCCAAGTCATGAAAGCTACGAGAACATTTTGTCCCAATGCCAACTCCCCGTTGTCTGTGGAGGATCCATCAGCAAGGACATCACCTGTTTGCACTATTGTGCCTTTATCAACAATCGGTCTTTGGTTTATGCAGGTACCCTGGTTACTTCGGTGGAATTTTATGAGTGAGTGATCGAATTTTTCACCATCTTCATCTGTTACAACTATCTTGTCACCAGTAACGCTAGTAACCACCCCGTCAGTCTTAGACATCATTACCTGCCCGCTATCCCTTGCCACCCTCATCTCCATACCAGTCCCTACAAGAGGTTTCTCTGGTTTCAATAGTGGTACCGCCTGTCTTTGCATATTAGAACCCATAAGAGCACGGTTGGCATCGTCATGTTCCAAAAATGGGATTAGAGATGTAGATACGCTTACTAACTGCAGTGGAGATACGTCCATGAATCGGACCGACTCGGTTTGTTCCATACCAACCTCTTCCCCTCTCCTGGTCTCAACCCTATCGTTAATAAATTCGCCTGCCTCGTTGATGGCTGAATTTGCTTGGGCAATATAATATTCTTCCTCGTCATCAGCAGCCAAATGAACTATATCCGCGATATCGTTTGAAACGTACGGTTTAACCTCAATGGTTTTATTATTTTGTGCCGAAATTCTTCCTGCTGTCCTAACAGATATCTGTGTTCCTGCCTTTACAATAGTTCTACCGTCCTCTGCCTTTATATCTTCAGTGGGAGTATGGCCTATTAATTCATCAGGATCGCCATTATCAACCTTTGTGAGTATTTTTCTGTAGGGCGTTTCAATAAAACCAAACTCGTTAGTCCTGGCGTAGGTCGCCAGTGAAACTAAGAGTCCAATGTTGGGTCCTTCTGGGGTTTCAATAGGGCAGATCCTTCCATAGTGAGAATGATGGACATCTCTGACGTCAAACCCAGCTCTTTCTCTAGATAATCCACCAGGACCTAATGCGGACAAACGTCTTTTGTGGGTCAGCTCAGCCAGGGGATTTGCTTGGTCCATGAATTGTGACAATTGAGATCCCCCAAAGAATTCTCTAATTGCTGCGACCACTGGCCGTACGTTAATCAGAGCGGCAGGAGTAGTACTCTCTGGGTCCGGCTGTATGGTCATCCTTTCTTTGATTACCCGTTCCATTCGCAGTAACCCTACGCGTACCTGATTTTGAATTAATTCACCTACTGCCCGGACCCTTCTGTTACCTAAATGGTCAATGTCATTTGCTCGACGTTCTGAATTGTTAACTTGTATGAGTCGTCGTAAGAGGTTAACGATGTCTTCTTTTGCAAGAATACGATTTTCCAAATTACCATGTTTATTCGCGTTTTCAGCTCCCTTCAGATTCCGGTCCAATTTGTACCGACCGACTTTACCTAAATCGTAACGTCTACTGTCGAAAAAGAGTGATTTGATTAGAGATTTTGCATTTTCTGGATTAGGCGGTTCGCCTGGTCTCAAGCGCCTGTAAAATTCCACAAGTGCTTCCTCTTGGTTGGTAACACTCGCATCTTTTTCAATTGTGGTTTGCAAATATTGATGATCTGGGTTGTTGTCGACATCCTTAAATATTTCTAGGATTTCTTCATTGGTTTCATAGCCCAATGATCTGAGGAACGTTGTGACAGGGGTTTTTCTCTTTCTGTCAATTTTTACGTATATGACGTCTCTATTGCTTGTTTCAAATTCGATCCATGCTCCTCGATACGGGATCATTTTTGCAGATGCAAGAGGGCGCCCAGTTGCAGCATCCCTATCCGCAGTAAAATATACCCCCGGTGACCGCACTAGTTGGCTCACTACGATCCTTTCGGCTCCATTTATGATAAAGGTGCCGCCTGTAGTCATGATAGGAATATTTCCTACATATAGGCGCTGCTCTTTGATTTCACCCATACCTGGTCCGGCTGCGTTGATTTGGAGGCTTACAGTCACATATAGGGCAGCCTCGAATGTTTTTTCCTGACTCCGGCAATATTCTTCAGAGAGCTTTGGTTCTTCAAACTCAAAATCTACGAATCTAAGGGAAAAACGTGGATTCTGGCCTTGGTTATCCTCGATAGGTGATATTTCTTCGAAAAGCTCACTCAACCCGGTCGTGGTAAACCATTTAAATGATTCCAGTTGAACATTAATCAGGTCAGGGACGTCCAAAGTCGATTTGATTTTGGAGAAAGATTTTGTTTTTGGGAAAACAACGCTGTTATCCTGCAATGCAGAAGAGGTCATTAGACATACACTCCTTGAGGGAAAGAAATATTTCCAGTTGTTACGGAAGAAAACACTCTTCTAGGACAGAAGAGCGGTAATTTAAAATCGTCAGGATGGGTGGATTTGTTAAAACGTTTGTGCAAGCCAGAGCATGTGTAATCATACAGTCTACTATTCTAGCTACCTTATACCATACTTGTCAACATGAAAAAGTATAGGCAGTAGCTATTATAATTTTTAAAACCCGAGTCTATTTGAGGTCCTCAGAATAAGTTGTCAAATCGGAATTACAACAGGGGCATATTGCATGCAGATTTCGATGCTTTTTATGCTGCTGTGGAACAGCGGGATTTTCCTGAATTGCGAAATAGACCAGTAGTGGTCGGAGGAAGTCCGAGTAGAAGAGGGGTTGTCGCATCCGCCTCTTATGAATCCAGAAAATTTGGTATTAAGTCTGCCATGCCGACGAGCACCGCGTTGAGAAAATGCCCCGAAGCGGTGGTTGTGTCACCAAGATTTGTGGTGTATCGAGAAGTTTCAAGGCAAGTAATGGAAGTGTTTAGAGATATTACTCCTTTAGTTGAACCACTCTCACTGGACGAAGCATACTTGGATGTAACCCATTTAATTGCCGAAAATATTAGCCCTCCACAAATTGCAAAAAAACTAAAACAAAAAGTTTTGTCTAAATTAGGCCTGACTATTTCTGTCGGGGTTGCTAGTTCCAAATCGGTGGCCAAGATTGCTTCAGGCATCAATAAACCTGACGGACTCACCATCGTAAGACCTGGAGGGGAGGTAGCTTTCCTTTATCCGCTGCCTGTTGAGATTTTATGGGGAATTGGTCCAAAAACTTCAGCTAAATTGCATCTGCTATCGATCGATACCGTGGAAGATTTAGCCTCCCAGTCGATGGAAATACTTTCTGGTATTTTTGGAAATAACGCTGCTCACATGAAGCAAATATCTAATGGGATTGATACTACACCAGTGATAACTCAACGGGAACGTAAATCAATTAGTTCTGAGACTACTTTATTGGTGGATACTTCAGACGCGGAAGATCTTAGCGAGATAGTCATGAGGTTAAGTGGTTATGTCGCTGAATCATTACTGAAGAAGAATATGAGAGGCCGGACCGTAAAGTTAAAACTTAAAAGATCGGATTTTACTGTTTTGACCAGGCAGAAAACAATTCCGGAAAAGGTGCAAATCTCATCTGAAATAGCAGAATTTGCCTTAGAACTTTTGAGCTTTGAATTAGAAAATACAGATGAGAAATACCGCCTTATTGGAGTTGGTGTATCGGGATTTGCAACCTCTGAAAATCTTCAAGATGAGATGCAATTGCGGTTCGAAGGTCTGTAAAACTTATTTGTTGTCTATTTTAACTGGTTCTATTGGATCGAAGGGATTGAAGCCAAACACGTGGGAGTAAAAGTAAAATTCGGCTTCTAAGGTACGCTGGATATTTTCTGACTTTCTAAATCCATGCTGCTCTCCTTCGAATTCAAGATAGGCCACTGGGATACCTTTTGCCTTCAATGACGCATACATTTTTTGAGATTGATTAGGAAGTACAATTTTATCCTCTAGTCCCTGAAACAGAATTACAGGACAGGACAGGTTTTCTGTGTGGTTAATAGGTGAACGATCAAGGTATTTTTGCCTTTCTTCCGGGTATTTTCCAACCATTGAATCAAGATACCTCGATTCAAATTTATGTGTTTCTTTAGCTAAGGCAGTGAGATCGCTGACACCATAGTAACTTGCCCCTGCTGCAAAGAAATTTGTGAATGCCAGACAAGCTAATGTTGTAAACCCACCTGCACTTCCACCTCGTATAGCGATTTTTTGGGGGTCGACTAAGCCTTCTGAAACAAGATAATTACCTCCATTAACACAATCATCTACATCACTTATTCCCCAGTTACCGTTCAGGGCCTTTCTGTACTTGGTGCCATATCCAGTGCTTCCCCTGTAATTGACGTCTAAAATCGCAAATCCTCGACTTGTCCAGTATTGAATGCCTAGATTAAGGGCATTTGAGGTCGATCCAGTCGGTCCACCGTGGCTGAGTATTATGAGGGGAGGTTTAGATGAATCAGGAGCTTTATAATTCGCATTCACAGGGGAATAATAGAAGGCGTGGCATTCTTGGTCACCGGTTGTCGAATATTTGACAGCGAGTGGTTTTGAAAAATGAATCGTTTCTATGTCGTTTTCCGTCGATACTTGGACTACTTCGAGTTTTTTGGTGGCTTTGGCCTGATAAGTAAATAAGGAATATGAATGGTCAGACGAGCCAGCAGCGAACAGGGCTTTGCCGTTACAGGCCTTCAGACCAGTTCTATGTATCTCAGTGATATCAATATCGATATCGACTAAGTCGCAGGAAATTGGGTCCAATGAGGCAACTTTCCAAAACCCCAGTCTGTTGTAGCCGCATATTATTTGGTCATTGGTTATGAAACCATAAAATCTAACACCTAGCCCCCACTGGGCTTGAGTGAATTCGGCATTTATGGGGGTCAGATTATGCGATTGTTTCTCTTCATATTTAAATATGTTCCACCAACCGGAGAGGTCTGATACGTAATGTAAAATGCCACTTGGAGACCATAGTGGTTGGCAAACGGATTC
>VFFY01000192.1 GCA_009392675.1 SAR202 cluster bacterium
ATACAGACGAGCTTATGAAGTTCCGATACGACCTGAGAATAAACAGCCGGCGACATCGGGTCATTGTTTGAATACATTTCGTCAAGCATTGACATGTTTTTCAGAATAAATTTTGACATCAAAGGGCTTATCATGGCTGAATTTTCATATGCCTCTAGGATAGGGAACAATCTAGCCGCAGAAAGGCCTTTCTCCTTGGCTTCTCCCATCCACCCGAGCAAATCATTCAGGGTGCCTTTGTTGTTTTGGTCAGCTGACAAATCCAATGCCGCTTCAGAGCCGAAATATGCACGAGGTGCCCCGTTTACCGCTGGGCTAGCTGTTTGAGGTGTCGGAGCTAGAGTTGGTGTTGCCGCTTGAACTATCTCTCGTGAAGATGACAGTACATCTGACTTTCGAAGCCAAGTATCACGCATATCAATTAATATTTGACGAATTTCAGTTTTTAAAATATTGACTTCATCTTCTAAAGCCTGAATTCTCTGCTCTAACTGTGAATTAGATGTTGTCATATTGTCACCAATTATTCCAGATTCATCACTTTCATTAACTCAGGTGGAGTCTTTCTTGAAATAATTAAGGATCCACCTTGTTGGGGAATTAATTCGAGCCTGAAAATCTGGTTTTTATCAAGTTTTGTGGCTTTGGCCGCGGTAGTAGTGTTAAGAGTAACAATAATTTCCGCGACATCACCCTGCTGCAATAGATCTGGAGAGGCGCCGTCGCCGACAATCTTATTTATAACCACAGCTTTCAATATCCCATCATCAGTTCCTCTGGCAGTTATATTCGCACTGGTGGAATCTCTCTGATTATCATCGGAATAGATCAGCGCGATCTTGGCTTTGGCAATTGAGGTTCCAGTGGAACCGCTTGCAGTGGTAATTTGGAACGTGATCGATTCCACCGCGTTTTTTGCCCCATTGGAAGCAGCTATCACTGCCCCTTTGGGAGCAAAAGTAGAACTTGCCTCCGCGATGCCTGCCTGAGCCGTAGTTTTAGCCTTCTCAGTACTGAATAGTCCGGTAGTCATAACAGTGAAAGCAAAGACAGCCGCAACCACAATGAAAGCAATTAATATGATCGCTGTTTCAAGGCCCGTAATTCCTTTCCTGTCGGAATAGAGATCCTGCATCTGAACAAAGACATTCTTCATAAGATATCCCCGATACTAACTATATGTAACTCCCTCATCAGAAAATGAGGCCGTTCTCATTTTAACAGCACAGGCTGCAAATTATGAACAGTTTAATCTAGATCAGTTTCTAAAGGAAACCCAGCATAAAGGGCGCCCAGAAGTGTTCAACCACTGCTGCCAAAATAACCATACCAAAAGATACAACCGCCAGGACAACTACAGCATTTAGAACCTTAAAAAATCTTGAATCCGTCGGTTTATATAAAGTGACTCCCCTGGAGAAGAAAATAGCTGCTAGAGAACCACACAGGTAAGCAAGGCCCTCAAGCAGAACATGTGGGCTCAAAGCAACTGTCGCAATAAGAGCCAGTAATATAGGGCTGGCTGCTGCCGCCATATTCACTTTAACTGCTGTTACTAGAGTTATAGCCCAAACACCGGCATTCCAACCCAGCGCCATACTAGTTCCAAGGCCTCTATATATAAAAGCGAAAATAAAAAAGACTATCAGCACATAGGTATTGATTCGTAAGAAAGTCATTCCGTGAGCGAATCTTTCTGGGGACAAGTCAGTACTGGTATAGGCTGTACCCCTGTCCATAATAAAAGTGTATTGTTCCTGGAGAGTGGCTTGAGGTAAAACAAGTCCGACCACGGCGTAGGCTAGCACCATTCCGATAAATAATATCGTTACCGAAATAATACTTTTTCGATTAGCCTCCCATCCGCTCATTCCCAAATCCCAAATACGGTCCCGATTTACTCTCTGTATCTGGTTAACACGGGGAACTATAGCTGCACACGCTAGTGCAATTGAAGCTAATCCAGCCTGAGGGATAGCAAAAGACATAGCTATGACAGAGCTGATCAGGACAGCCAAAAAGGCCTCAAATCCAATTAATATATTCCATTTACCGTCAGAAGCTGCAGGAAAATGGTTAAAAATTGCCCCTAAAATAGATCCTGGTTCGTCCGAAGCCTGTATCTTTAATAACATATCCAATCACCCCAATTGATAGCCTACTTACATAAAATGATATGACTCGTATTAAAATACGCTTAAATCAATTAATACGAAAGGTAAAAAGTGACAACATTACTCTTGTTATCAAACAATCTGATGTTTCTTCCTAGAATTCAAATGGCCGCCGGTTCAGGTGTCTCTGTAATAAGGGTTTCTGATCTTGATCGATTAAATAAATTGATCGAAGAATCTGACATTGATTTCGTAGTTGCAGACCTAGAATATGACCAAGATTTCTGGTCAAAGGCGCTACAAATGTTTCAAGAAAATGAAGATTTGAATCCCAAGATGATAGCCTACGGACCGCACGAAGACACAAATTCTATGGAGATGGCCCGTTCACTAGGATGCGATCCGGTACTCGCCAAAGGTGCTTTCGTGAACAATTTAAAATCAATTCTGGCAGGAGAGTCTAAAAATCCCTGAATTCCCTATGGAATTCTATCAACAGGCATATTCACCCATGAACTCATTTCATGCGGCATAGTCACCAAGTCGGCAGGACAAACATAATTCGGGTTGAGTTGATCCATCGCCGTAACACCCATTAATCCCATGGCGATTCTTATCTCTTCTTCCAGTATTTCAAGCACCCTCACCATACCTGGAACACCTCCAGCAGCTAGCCCCCATCCTTGCATCTTACCGATTGCCACAGCTGTAGCCCCCATAGCCACCGCTTTCACAACATCGGAACCTCTCTGCACTCCACCATCCAACACAATCTCAGCTTTACCATCAACTGCCTCAACTATCTCAGGGAGCATTTCCATAGTTCCTTGACCATGGTCAAGTTGCCTACCTCCGTGATTGGAAATCCACACCACATCCACTCCGTGTTCTATCGCTATTTTGGCATCTTCTGCAGTTGCTATGCCTTTTAGCATGAAAGGTAATCCTGCCTCTGACTTTATCTTATCGATACTGTCCCATGTAACCGAAGCTTGCCATTTCGGGTCCACAGGGTTTCTTCTTGAAACCGGGGTCCATCCGCTAAGCATCGGTCTTTCTCTACGACTATAATTTGCAGTATCTACAGTGATACAAAACCCTTTATAGTCGGCCGACTTCGCTCTAGAAATCATCTCTTTAGTCCATTCCCAGTCCCCATGGATATAAAGCTGATATGACTTGGGAAAATCAGTGGTAGCAGAGGTCTCTTCAAGGGATGGTTGAGTTACAGAACTAACCACATGCATGGTGCCAAATTCTCCCGCTGCCGCAGTGGCAGCCGCCCCGCCTTCCGGAATGAAAACCTGAAGTGACCCAATAGGAGCCAATAAAACCGGTATCCGTATTTTATGACCTATAAAGGTCGAGGAAGGGTTAACACTAGAAACATCCGCCAGAATCCTTGGTCGAAAAGCTACCTTATCAAAAGCCAGCCTATTTCTCCTCATAGTGGTCTCAGATTCAGAAGCCCCCGCCAAATAGTCCCAAGGCCCTTGAGCCAAATTCTTTCTAGCTCTCTGGATAATTTGTTCAACCGTTACGTATGTAGAAAAATCTTCAGACAAGGCATCCCTCCACCTAATTAATTGCTTTTAGAGACCAAAAATCTGCTATAAATTGCAGTGGTAGTATATCCAAGCTTGAGAAAAAGTTAAGCCCCATTGACCTATTTCCTTTAAAGTGAGGTCCAAGTGACGACTACAATGCGAATCTGTTCTCTACTTCCTAGCACCACAGAGATTGTTTGTGCGCTTGGTTTGAAGGAAAATCTAGTCGGTATAACTCATGAATGCGATTACCCTCAAGACATCAGCGAAATTCAAGTAGTGACCAGGAGTCTTATCGACCATTCAGGGAGCAACTCTCAAGAAATAAATAGGCATATATCTGAAGCTCTTCATTCTGGTTCAGGCATTTATGCGATAGACAACAAATCCCTAGAATCTACTAACCCTGATCTAATATTAACCCAAGAGCTTTGCGAAGTTTGCGCTGTTTCCTACAGTCAGGTAAAGGAAAGTGTCAGGACATTAAGCGGAAACCAAACAGTGCTCTCCTTTGAACCCTCCAATATTGAGGGTATCTTGGATTCCATAGTCCGAATAGGAAAACAAACCAATAGCGAACCAAATGCCAAGACCCTTGTGAGTGAAGCTCATGGAAGGATCGATGCCGTAAAGTCAAAATGTTCCGACTCTGCTATAAAACCAAGAATATTAGGGTTGGAATGGTTAGAACCTCCATTTATTGGAGGTCACTGGGTCCCAGAGATGATTGAAATTGCAGGCGGCACTCCAGCTTTAGGAGGTCAGGAAGCACCCTCCATGGAGATCACATGGGAGCAAGCTTTGGCATCTTCACCAGAAATAATAGTGCTAATGGTTTGCGGGTTCGATTTGAAAAGAACAGTAGAGGAATTCAATTTGCTGAGCGAATCCGAATTTTGGAAAAAATATGACGGTGAAATATATGCAGTAGATGGGTCCGCATATTTCAGTAGGCCGGGCCCAAGAATTATAGATGGCATTGAAATTCTCAGCGAGATCATCCACCCAAATATTTTCCGGAGAAAAACAGAACCAAATGCATGGATGAAGATAAATTAGGTGGTTTTGTAGGCCTTTGCCAACCGCTTCACACCCTCACGGATTTCATCTGACTCAAAAAGAGTGTAAGTCAGCCTAAGATACCTGCTGAACTTACCTGATTCAGAAAAAGCATTTCCAGGTCTAAAGGAAACCCCATGTTCTTCTGCCAATTGCAGGAAGGAATCTGAATCAAACCCTGGTGGAAATTTTAGCCAAAAATAATACCCCCCCTTCGGAAAGGAATATGAAACGGATGTACCAAAGTACTCCTGTAAACTTTTATCCATTACCAGTGCTCTGGAAAGATATTCGGCCTTCAGTTTTTCAACATTCGATTCCAAGTGGCCCAGATCTATCACCTCTTTGATCAATGCAGAGGCGTAATGGTTGAACCCACCGCCACTAAAGGTGAGTGCGGCATCCGACAATTTACCTACGACTTCTTTAGATGCGTGTATCCAGCCCGTTCTTAATCCTGGCGCCAAAATTTTGGAAAATGACCCAAAGGATATGACTCGATTCCCTGAATCAAAGTACATCATAGGTCTCGGAGGCTTTTGATCAAAATAAATGAGTTGATAAACTTCGTCGGCAAATATTTGAAAATTATACTGGTTAGCCAACGCCACTAGATGTTCCCTTCTCTGTTCAGTCAGGGAAGAGGCGGTTGGGTTTTGAAAAGTGGGAATCGTGTACAAAAATTTAGGGGTTAGGCCCTTTTCTAAAACCTCTTGTAAAGCTTCTGTATCCAGCCCATCTTCGTCAGTGGGAATCCCAACAATATTAAGAGAGTGCTCTTGGAAAATTTTTTCGATTACGAAATAGGTGGGCTCCTCGACTATAACTGTATCCCCGGAGTCCGCATACATAGTGGCGGCCAAATCTAAAGCTTGCGAGGCCCCGGCAGTAAGAAACAAATTGTGGGGGTCCACATCAGGAAGATATGCCTCCTGATCTGACAAAAATGAGGCAAGACTTTCTAAAAAGGGTCCATACCCCTGAGTTGCACCATACTGTAAAGCAGAGTTATCACCCTTTGAAAACATCCTAGATGAAGCTTCACTTACTTCATTGAAAGGATGCAGGCGTGATGAAGGATGTCCCCAGCCAAGGTCTATAACACCTGGGTTAATATCAACGAGTAAGGCTGGCAGATTTGTCGTCATATTAGATGCAAACTATCGTACTGGCTTTCGAAATATATATATATTCTCTGATGGTGATAACGATTCTAGGTTCCATTGGTCAGCAACAAACTCCATAGTCCTGGGTCTGTAAAAACTTACATGTGTAGGATCCAGCCTATAGTACCAGTCCTCAAAATTAATTCCTTCATACAAAATAGCTGTCATAATTCCAATCAGACCACCCGGTCTGACTAGATCATGTAGAAGCTGGAAATCCTCATTTGGTTTTGTAAAATGTTCCACTGTTTCAGTACTAACTACAAAATCATATAATTTATTCAGATTCTCTTTATGGTCAGCAAAAATAGGATCAAAAATCTCCATTCTGTAACCCTCTGATTCCAGCATTAGAGACAAGGTGGGTCCTGGACCAGAACCATAGTCCAACCCAATTTCGCCAGCTATCAGAAGAGGAGTCATTTGGTTTTTTAGTCTACTAAGAAACTTCCGATAGCCAGTGTCAGTAGGTGAATTATTGTGTTCCAAGTATCGATCACGCTGTTCGTCTATAGTTAATTGGTACTGACTTGGGACAAATACCAACCCGCAACTATCACAAGATAAATATCGACGTTCCAATTTTTTCCTGACACTGGTAAAAAAAAGGGCTACATGAAGTGACAGGCAGAGAGGGCATTTCTTTTTAAGAACCTGAGAACTCACCTTTTTTTCAACTTCAACGTGGTAGCGCATACGGGATTCGAACCCGTGGTCTCCGCCTTGAGAGGGCGGTGTCCTAGGCCGCTAGACGAATGCGCCACGTAT
>VFFY01000193.1 GCA_009392675.1 SAR202 cluster bacterium
ATTTATGAGAATTAGTGTGATTTAACTCATGTGAATTGAGGAATATAGCTATGGCGATAAAACAAAGAATGGAACAGCCGAATATAAGTGAATTGAAGCCGGATTGGCATGTAATGGATGCGGAAGGCAAAACACTAGGTAGGATAAGCTCGGAAATTGCGATACTTTTGCAGGGCAAACACAAACCTGGATATGTTCCGTATTTGAATACAGGGGACTATGTGGTTGTAGTAAATGCGGAAAAAATTCATGTCACAGGAAAGAAAATAGAGCAAAAGAAATACTACCGACACAGTGGATACCATGGTGGTTTAACGGAAAGAACTTTACAGCAAATGCTGGATAAACACCCTGACCGTGTTATTAAACAGGCTGTCAAAGGAATGCTGCCAAAAAACATACCGGGGAGGAGAATGTTGGGTAGATTGAAAGTTTATTCAGGAAATGAACACCCTCATCAGGCGCAAATAAAATCTGCTGAGTGACGAAGGGTTAATTGCCTCATTCGGAAAGGAGAAAACATTGGTTGAACAACAGTACACATATGCAGTTGGTAGAAGAAAAACTTCAGTGGCGCAGGTTAGGCTATATCAGGATGCTGGCCCTGTTGTTGTGGAAGACAAATTAATAGAAGACGCTTTTCCTTTTAGTACATGGCAACAAATAATAAATGAGCCTTTCACTGTAACAAACACCAAGGGAAAGTTTCGGGTCGTGGCCAAGGTAAAAGGTGGTGGAGTTAGCGGACGAGCTGGAGCCATAAGGCACGGCATATCAAGGGCTCTTGCTGAAATTGACAATGGCCGATACAGAGATGAGCTGAAAAAGGCAGGGTTACTTACCAGAGATTCACGTGTGAAAGAACGTAAAAAACCTGGCCTTAAGGGAGCACGAAAGGCCAAACAGTACACCAAGCGGTAACTTAAACTGTAACTTGAGTTCCCTGGTGCTATAGAGATAGGTGCGAATTTTGGCAAACTCGAGAGCCATAACGTCAGCTGTTTTTAATACCTCTAGATTATCCATGGCAATGGAAAACTATCTTATGTCTATTCTTCGCCTTGAGGAACAACAGATCAAAGTTTCCGTTGCTCAATTGTCTGAGCATTTTAAAACTTTGCCGCTGGGAGAAGGGTTGGGTACATCACTTCCTTCTGTCAGTGCCATGATCAGAAGGATGTCCAGAGAAAAACTGGTTGGCATCTCCACAGACAAAGAGATTGTTTTGACCAAAAATGGTCGTCAATATGCGGAAGTTATTTTACGAAGACACCGTCTGGCTGAAAGACTTTTGGTAGATGTTTTGCATATTGACCTTGAGTTTGCTCACATTGAGGCACATAGACTAGAACACACGATGTCTCCTTACCTGGAACAGAAGGTTGTAGACTTACTAGATAACCCTCAGACCTGCCCCTTTGGACACCCGATACCAGGCAGTGGCTATACTATTCCAGCTAACGCTATAACGTTAGATAAGTGTAAGCCTGGCAGCAAATATGTTTTGGACAGAGTTCCTGAGGACAATCAGGACTTATTAGCCTATTTTGTTGAAAAGAAATTTATCCCAGATACTTCCATTAGGATAATTGACTCATCTTTACCAAGAGGAATCGTAACACTAGAATGTAGTCAAGATGAACTTGTGTTTAGTACTATGGTGGCCAAACTTATATGGGTTAGGCCCTGAGAAGTAAAAAGTCTTGAAAATCGTCTCATCTCACCAAATGCGGGACCTTGAAGCTAGGAGTGAAACACTCGGAATATCCACCAATGAATTGATGAATAACGCTGGGTTTTCAATAGCGAGCCACATAGCGAAAAATATGGGGCCGGTGAAAGGCTTGAGAGTAGTTTCGCTCGTCGGGACAGGAAACAACGGATCTGATTGTTTAATAGCTAGTGGTCACTTAGCTAAATGGGGAGCCTCAGTTACTGCCGTGATTCTCAAACCACGTTCAGAACCTGACTTAAGGCGTCAGGAAACTTTGGAGAAGGGAATTTCATTAATAGATATAAGTGAAGGAAAAGAAAATTGCGCTTTTTCCTCTATACATTCACTTTTAATAAATGCCCACATAATAGTCGACGGCATTTTAGGTATCGGTACCAGTTTACCCATTCGTGATCCCTTTAAAACGGTCCTTTCTGACATTAGGGCCTTAAATGAAAAAAAAGCGAAGTTTTTTTCTATAGACGTTCCTTCTGGTGTAGATTCTGACACCTCTGCAGTGGATCCAACAGCTTTTAAACCGGATGTGACGCTTGCACTTGGCCATCTGAAACCTTGTCATGTTAACCAGCCCGCTGCTGATTTTTGTGGGGAAATAATTATTTGTGATATTGGTTTGCCGAATCATTTAAGCGTTGAGATAGATACCACATTGTTGTCGGATGAATATGTAAAACCCATTTTGCCAGGCCGATCGATTGCGTCCCACAAAGGTAGTTATGGAAAAGCGATGGTAGTAGGTGGATCAGATAACTACATTGGTGCACCGGTTCTTGCAGCTTCCTCAGCTATGAAAACAGGGCTTGGGCTTGTGACTATCGCGACCTTTAAGGATTTAGTAAATCCTATGGCTAATATGCTTCCGGAAGCTACCTTTTTGCGTCTCAAAGAGGACAGAATGGATGTAAGGTCCGGCCAACATATGGCAAGGCAAATTTTTGAAGCAGTGGAAGACTATAAAGTTTTATTAATTGGATGTGGATTTGGAACTTCCCGAACAACACATAGGATTTTTCAAAACCTAGTTCTGTCTAACATTAAACTTCCTCAGCTTGTTTTAGATGGCGACGGGTTGAATATACTTTCAAAAATTTCGAACTGGTGGGATAGGATACCTTTTGACAGTATATTAACCCCACATCCTAAGGAAATGTCACGTTTAACTAGGCTACCGGTGTCAGAAATACAATCGGATCGCCTAAATGTGGCAAAAAGATTTTCGGAGCAATGGGGAGTTGTTGTGGTTTTAAAGGGTGCCAATACTGTGATATGTGATGCAAATGGTTCTTCAACAATAAGTCCTTTTGCAAATCCCATTTTATCTTCTGCTGGTACTGGCGACGTATTAGCAGGCTTGATTGCAGGGTTCATTGGACAGGGCAGTAGTCCTTTGGAAGCTTCTTCCTTGGGGGTTTACATTCATGGTAAAACTGCTGAATCAATTTCCCTTCAAATTGGATCTTCGGGGTTACTTGCAACTGAATTGGTGAATAATGTGCCATTTACGATCAAATATTTGAGGAATTAGAAATACTTTGGTTCAGCTTAAAGGTAATGATAGATCGGCTTTTGTGGCATCAATGTTTGGAAGAATATCACGCCGATATGATCTACTAAATACCCTAATGACTGTCGGGATGCATTATATATGGAGAAGAAATGCGGCGAAATTGGCTGCAACCCATGTCTCGGGGGATATTTTAGATGTTGCTTCTGGCACTGGTGATTTTGCCTTTGACTTACTTAAACATTCCAACGTCGAGATTGTGGTTGGATTGGATTTTTCTCCCGAAATGTTAAATGTTGCTATAAGCAAGAGCGTTAAATTGGGGTTGGATGGTAGATTTATTCCTGTGATAGGGGATGCACATCTTTTGCCGTTTTCAGAGGAAAGGTTTGCTAGTGTCACGGTTGGATTTGGGGTACGAAATTTTTCTGATCTGCCGAAGGCACTGGCAGATATCGTAAGAGTAACTAGGCGGGGTGGCAAAGTTACCGTGTTGGAAATCGTTAGGCCTCGAGGTAGATTGGCATCTGTTTTATTTTTGCGTTATTTCAGGTGGATGACCCCCAAACTGGGAAGATTTTTTGCTGGGGATTACGAAGCTTATAAATATCTTCCGGAATCTGTTCAGAATTTTATGTCAGTTACGCAGCTTTCTGAAATTTTAGAAGGCGCAGGATTGCGAAACTTAGTTGTCGAGACTAAAGGGATGGGGTCAATCGCTATAATTTCAGGGGAAAGATCTTAATTCAAGGTCTTACATCCAGGATTATGTCTGTCACTAAGGGAGTTTTTTCAGAAATATAGGTCACTGTTACTGTATCACCTACACCATAACCCCAAAGGAGGGGCAAGAACTCTGACATAGTTGGAGTTGAGGTTCCGTTAATTGCGGTAATGACATCCCCCACCTTAAGTTTTCCGTTATCTGCAGGACCATTCGATGATATGTGAGTAACGAATATACCTTCTGAGACACCTAAGTCATACCTTTTTGAAATTGTATTGGTTGTATTTATACCACGGAGTCCTATTAACGGCCGTGTCACCTTTCCCTTTTTTATGAGGCTATTTATCACCGGTTGTGCAACCGAAGAAGAGACTGAAAACCCTATTCCTTGGGCACCACTGTAGACAGCCGTGTTTATGCCAATAACTTCTCCCTCGTGATTGACTAAAGGACCACCACTGTTACCTTGATTGATAGCAGCGTCAGTTTGAATCATGTCGTATAAATCGCCTCTTTCAGTCTGAACTGTTCTTCCGACACCACTTATGATGCCGAATGTCACGCTTGGGCCACCCCTTAAACCCAATGCGTTCCCAATGGTAAATACCCAATCTCCGGGTCTAAGTACACCAGATTCCCCAAATTTAATTGTAGAAAGGTTGTCCGCTTCTATTTTTATTACAGCGAGATCAGTTAAAACATCAAGTCCTACTATTTCAGCTGAATAGTTTCTGCCATCTGATAGAGATACTTCTATATCAGAAGTGTTTTGTATTACATGATAATTGGTAACAATATACCCATCATTACTGATGATTATGCCGGTTCCCGATCCTTCATCTGTAAAATCAAAGAAGCGGCCCTTTGAAACAATGTCTACGGATATGGATACGACAGATTGTTGGACATTTTCAACTAAATCGGCCAAAGGGAACAAATTTTGTGTAACGTGGGGAGGGGTATCCAAATGAGCATTTTCAAATATGATTTTCTGGGTAAGGTCATTTGAATCAATGACAGGAGAGCGAGCCTCATCACCAGAGCAAGCAAAAGTTGCCAAAATAGCTATTGCCAAAAGGAAAGAGCGAATATTTCTAAGGTTTAATTGAACGAACAATCAAATTACCCCGTCTTTTCAATGCAAGGAACATTCTATCTAATTTGCTTTTCTCATCTTCTCCAACACCATATTTATGGAACATCGATGTGAGTTGCGCTCCAAAAAGTAATATGATGGCGGAGATATAAAGCCATGCTTGCAAGGCTAAAAATGCTCCTACAGATCCATAAACTGCATTATAAAGAGAGAACGTACTCACCACCCATATGAAACACCACTGCCCGGCAATAAACCCTATAGTGGCAATAAGGGCGCCGGGTACCACATACTGCATTCTCACTTTCATATTTGGCATCCATGCGTAAAGTATCATTATAGATATGAACGCCAATATTGGTGAAATTAGTTGTGCTACTAAGCCAAGGATAAAATCTATTCGGAGATCTCCGTCTGGGTCAAAATGTTTGAAAAGATCTGTTACAACCGAGATGATAGGGGCAGTCAAAAGTATTATCAAAACCAGTATTCCTGCGCCAAAAACTAAGCCGATATCTATCAACCTTTCTTTAAAGAAAGGCCTGGGACTTGTTACTCCCCAAGCTGTATTGATCCCTCTTCTAATGGCCCCAAAAGCTGCAGACGAAGCCCATATCAATCCAAGAAAACTGGCGATCCCGGTAATGGTACGAGCTTTCACTAGACCTTCCATAGTCGAACCGATTAATTCACTTGAAACAGGCAGAACTTCTGCCATTTGACTTGCCAACTCGGTTCTGTCGCTGTCTGGGCCAATGATGAATGCCATTACAGATACCACAGCCAAACCCAGTGGGAACATTGAAAACAATGCGTAAAAAGAAATAGCTGCCGCCATGGAAACACAATTTTTAGATAAGAAATTGGTAACGGCTTCATAAAGGAAATTTATGATGCTATTCAGAGACATCGATATAATTCTTAATTGTTTTGGCCGGAGAAGAATTCTCTCAATGCCTTTACCGTTCCTTCGCGATTTTCGCTATGAAGGCCATGTCCGGCACCATCTATTTCCTTAACAACACCTTTATTAGAAGGTATCTTAGAAGCCATTTCATTGGCTTGATTAAGATCTAGCACAGTAGATGTTTCGCCTCTGATAATCATTGTGTCGCAGGATATTCTGGGTACACAGTCCCACAGGAATTCTCCTTCTTTAAGGGCCGTTCTACCTAAAAGCCACTTCATCTCTGGATCGGTTTTCGGTATGAGTATCCCATCCCAATTTGTGCGATAGGTGTATTTAACAATTTGCCATAATTGGTTGTCGTTTAAAGTAGGCTCGGACTCCTTATGCCAATCAAATGCTTGTTCAGGTGTGAAAAAACCTCTAGGTTTTTCTTTTGCGCCTTTTGTCATTCTTTGGTTAGCTGTGGCTTTACCGGCAGGCGAAGGGTCTGGCACTGGCCCATAATCTCCCAATGCTAGATGCGAAATAAAATCCCCGTAATATGCTCCCAAAGCTATGCCTATCCGGGATCCTTGGGAATGGCCGTAATAATCAAAAGGATATAGACCGGTGACTTTAGCAAATGCGGCTACGTCGGAAGCGAAGTTCTGAACCGAATAACCCCCTCTGCTCCAATCGCTATCACCGCAACCTCGAGCATCTAAGGCTATAACATGCCACTTGTCTGAAAATTCTGGGGATATTTCATCAAAAAGATGAGCGTGACCGCCGATACCATGCATCAATATGAGAGGTTTTTTTGTTTTGTCACCACCCCAATCAAGGTAATGAATTTTGAGATCATTTGCAACGACCCATTTATCTTCAGGGTAAAAATCGCTCATGGATAGCACCTCTTATTTAAACTTGTCCAACGTTCGTTGAAAGTGAGGAACCTATTCTACCAATAATAGCAACTTAAGCTTACTTTTTATGTGTACTGCTCTTGTAGAATTAAAGAACGGGACAAACATCTAATTTCTATAGGCACTAAAATTGAAGACTGCTGATTTTGATTACAAACTTCCACAAGAATTGATTGCCCAATCTCCACTAGAACCAAGAGATCACTCACGACTTATGATAATGGATCGAAAAAATGGTCGAATTTCGCATCGTAAATTTTATGATGTTTCTGAATATTTAGATCGTGGGGATGTGTTGGTCTTCAATGACAGTAGGGTCATACCAGCAAGAATGTTTGGATCAACAGTGGATAGAGGAAGCAGAGTCGAACTACTGTTGCTCTCTCAGATCAGTCCCAATGTTTGGAAAACCTTAGTTAAACCGGGACGAAGAATGAGAAAGGGGACAAAATTTCTAGTAAATGGAACGGATGGCAAACAATTAATTGGGAGAATTCGGGAGCAATATCTTGATGGTAGTCGGAAAGTTGAATTTGAATCTGAGTTAAACTTCGAGTATTTTGGGTCGGTGCCTCTCCCCCCATACATACATGAAACATCAGTACCTGCTGACCGATACCAGACTGTATATGCTGAAAATGAAGGAAGCATCGCGGCCCCGACTGCTGGTCTTCATTTCACAAAACAATTACTTAAACGGATATCTGATAAAGGAGTGTCGCTAGAATTTGTAACCCTTCATGTCGGTTGGGACTCCTTCCGGCCTCTAAAGACCAATGATCTCTCAGAGCACAAAATGCATTCAGAATACTGGGAACTTAGCCGTGATGTGTGTGACAGAATAAATCTGGCGAAAGCTGAAGGAAGGAGGGTCATATCTGTAGGGACCACAGCGGTCCGGCTTCTAGAAAATGCTGCAAGAATCAATTCATCTCCTACTTTAAGTCCAGGGTCTGGATGGGCTGACATTTTTATTAAACCAGGATATCAATTCCGGGTTGTGGATAGTTTAATCACAAATTTCCACTTGCCTAAATCTACTTTACTAATGTTAACCAGTGCACTTGCGGGTAAGGATAATGTTTTAGAGGCCTATAAAGAAGCGGTCCAGAGCCGGTATAGGTTTTATAGCTTTGGTGATGCAATGTTCATAGTTTAAACTCCAAATGGTCGGTGTATAATCGGCGTTACTATGCTGTTATTGAATTGTGTGAGGTTTTCCTAATGTATTCTCCGGGTAAAGACATATTAGAATCTCTTGGTCTCAGTCCCCTTATATCTGCTACTGGTACAGTGACTGCTTATGGTGGGAGTAGACTTAGACCGGAAGTGATGGATGCGATGAACCGGGCCTCTAACACTATGGTGAATATGGATGAGCTCAATGTAGCTGTTGGTAAGCAAATAGCAGCTGTCACCGGTGCAGAGGCCGGAATGGTCACCAGTGGTGCCGCTGGAGGTCTTATTCTGCAGGCAGCAGCGGTAGTTGCTGGTAATGATCCTATTAGAATGAAAAAACTGCCGGACACAAATGGGATGAAAAATGAAATTGTCATACATAGAAGCCATAGATTCCCTTATGATCAATGTTACCTGTCCGTGGGGGCCAAATTTGTAGAAATTGGAGATGGTCGCAGGTGCCAACCATGGGAGTTGGAAGGCGCCTTTACCGAAAACACAGCTGCTGTTGCATATTTGTTTTCACCGTTTTTAACCAGAAGAGCTTTGCCTTTTGAATATGTATGTGAAGTAGCTCATTCAAAAGGAATACCTGTTATTGTAGACGCCGCTTCGTACCTGCCGCCTAGAGCTAACATTACCCGCTTCATAAAAGAAGGGGCTGATATGGTGATTTACAGTGGTGGCAAAGGAATAAGAGGCCCGCAAGGGACTGGTGTGCTATGCGGTAGGTCAGATCTCATTGAGGCTGCATATGCTAATGCGAGCCCTCACCAGTTTATAGGTAGAGGTTTGAAGGTTGCAAAAGAGGAAATCATCGGCTTATCAAAGGCATTAGAAATATTTCTGTCTGAAGATGAAGAAGAAGAAAACAAAAGATACCAGCAAATGTGTGACCAAGTTGTAGATGCCTTGATAGAAATTCCGGGTGTCGGCTTGCAGACCAAATTTGATCCATATGATTATCTAATACCTACGGCTTTGATTACATTTGACCCTGATAGAAATGGGTTGTCACGAGATCAGGTTTGGGAACAGATGGTGGCAGGAGACCCATCTATATATCTCAGCAATTTGGGCACACCAGATGAGTTAGCTGTTGATCCCTTCAACATTGCTGATTCAGAATTGGAGATGGTTATTGATAGATTACGGGAATTACTTGTTCAAAATTAGTTTCATCTCGGGATGACGGAGGTAGATTAGAAAAATATGTTAGATCGATTTAAAGTTCCAAAAGAAGATATCATCAAGGTAGACCATGAATCCTTGCAGGAAACCGTAACTCAAATTTTTGAAAAAATGGGAGTTGTGCCAGAAGATGCTAATGAGGGTGCTACTGTGCTTGTGTCAACAGATCTTCGAGGAGTGGAAACACATGGAGTATCTAACATGCTTCGGAGTTATGTGGAGAGATACAACGCAGGAGATTTGAATCCTCGTCCAGATTGGAAGATTGAACGAGAGACCCAAGGTACTGCAACCATTGATGCTGATAGTGGCCTGGCTGTTATATTAGGTCCTAAGGCAATGAGGATCGCCATTGAGAAAGCGAAAACCGTTGGAATTGGTGTTGTGACGATGCACAATGCGGGACATTCCGGTGCAATTGGTCATCATGCAATGCTAGCTGCTAAAGAAGACATGATAGGCATGACTACCACAGCTGGGGGAATGAGTGTGCTTCCCACTTTTGGTGCAGAACCTAGGTTAGGTACTAATCCGATAGCTATAGCAGCGCCTGCAAGGAATAACCCTCCATTCCTTTTTGATGCTGCCACCTCTGCTATAGCAGGTAATAAGCTAGGACTTGCGGCTCGTGTGGGGGCCAACCTTCTTCCGAATTGGATTTCAGAGATGGATGGGTCTCCTATAGGGGAAGAAGTTCCAATGCCGGACCGTGGTGATTTTTATCAACTGCCTTTAGGAGGAACAAGAGAACAAGGTTCCCACAAAGGGTATGGTTTTGGTTTGATGTCGGAAATATTAGCTACGGGATTAAGTGGAGCTGTAAGTGCTATGGTCATCGGTTCAGGTAAAACCAGCAGGACCGGAGGAACCAGCTGCCACTATTTTTGCGCATACAATATAGAGGCATTTACAGATGTGGAATTGTTCAAAGATAACATGGATAACATGCTTCAGGTTTTGAAAGATACACCGCCTGCTCCTGGGCAGGATAGGGTTATGTATCCGGGGCTTTCCGAATATGAGGAAGAAGAAGATAGAAAAGCGAATGGTATCCCCCTGCACTCTGAAGTTGTGGAGTGGTTTACCGATATAACCAGCGAGCTCTCTGTGCCTATGGTCAAAATATTGTAATTGGTACAGCTTATCTGTGATTTTGCACCAATATGCAATGAGCAATTCAAATATTCAATGTAGGTTTGATCCCGGATTTTTTTAAGATCCAGTGTACGTCTTACTTCGTAATCTTACTTAGAGACTTACATATTTGATGATTCGATGTTAATAATTAATTAAGAGGATCACACAAATAGCAAGGAGATTTGGAGTGAGCAGTCAAAAAATTCTCGTTATTGAAGATGAAGAAAATATTTTGGAGGCGGTGAAATACAGCTTAACCCAAGAAGGCTATGATGTATTTACCTCAATTGATGGGGAGCAAGGCCTAGAGAAGGCTCAAGAAATCAGGCCCGATTTAGTGTTGTTGGATATTATGCTGCCCAAAATGGATGGATTTGAGGTCTGCAGAATTCTCCGTAAGAATTTGGATATGCCAGTTTTTATGATCTCAGCCAAGACTGAGGAGATCGATCGGGTTGTGGGTCTTGAAATTGGAGCCGACGATTATCTAACTAAACCTTTTAGCATGAGGGAACTTATCGCCAGAGTTAGAAACGTTCTCAGAAGGGCGGCTTTAAATCCGGTAGAAAATGATCTTGAAGATATAAAATCCGATGAATTGGAAATTCACTTAATCAGCCATAAGGTCATTGTTAGAGGTGAAGAAATCTCTATGAAGCCTAAAGAATTTGATTTGCTCTATCTCTTGGCTTCACATAAAGGTAGAGCTTTTACAAGAGATCAGATTTTGGAAAAATTGTGGGGTAATGAATATATTGGGGACATTAGAACCGTAGATGTTCACGTAAGATGGATTCGAGAGAAAATCGAGGCGAACCCCAGTCAACCTAAAAAATTGGTAACAATAAGAGGGGTAGGATACCGGTTCGACGGGTAGTATATTTGTTGGGGGATCAAGATGTTAATTATTTTTAGCTCACCTCTAGGGAAAATAATCTCAGTTTTTTTAGTTCTGGTGACTCTCGTCATCATTTTTTCAAGTGTCTATGTATTTAATCGGCTGGGCGAGGTTTACTCGGTCCAGGCTAGCGAATTAGTAGCCATTGTAATATTGGTTGGCCTAATGACAACATTTGCCGCGTTGGTGGTAATTATTTATACCAGCAGAAGGATCAACCGAGCGATAAATAAGTTAATCACGGGGGTTTCCTTGATTTCTGAAGGGGATCTAGACCATCGGGTCACTTCAATTTCAAAGGATGAAACCTCAGATTTATCGAATGCTTTTAACCATATGGCGGAGACTATATCTGGAACGGTTATCGCTCTTTCATCTGAAAGAAACACTCTATCTGCTCTTCTGGATACTATGGGGGATGGGGTGATCGTTACGGATGAAAATGGAACGATCACTTTACTAAACAAGACAGCCCAAGCCATTTTCAACTTAGAAAATTCAAAGTATTTAGGTTTGAGATTAGCTGACGTGATCAGGGATTTCGAAATAATTCGCATGGCCTCTAATTGTGTTGAACGGAAAGAGTCAATACAAGATGAGATTGAGATACCAGAAATTAGACGTTATCTAAGCGTGACTACAACACCTGTGGGTTCAGGTTCAGAGGTAGGGGTACTAATAACTGTTCATGATTTAACAAATATTCGGCAGTTAGAAAACACTCGCAAAGAATTCGTGAGCAACGTGTCACATGAACTTAGAAGTCCGCTTGCTTCGCTAAAAGCTATGGTCGGAACGCTTGAGAATGGAGCTTACGAGGATCGAAAAATTGCCAGTGATTTCCTCACAAGAATCGATAGAGACGTCGATAGAATGACATCTCTGGTAGCAGATTTACTGGAACTTTCTAGACTTGAAAGTGGTCAGGAAAATATTGAACTCGAGGCTGTCGAAGTAAAAGCTTTAGTAGCTGAGACTATTTCCATAATTTTAGATCAGATTGAAAATAGCCCCACAATATCTTCTAATATAGTCGATACCGTGGAGGTACTTGGGGATAAACAGAAGATTACTCAAATACTGATAAATTTGCTTCAGAACTCCGCAAAATTCACTTCACATGAGGGTAAGGTAACAGTAAGTGCTAAGTCTGATGACGAATTTTTAGAAATTTCAGTTCAAGATACTGGTTCCGGTATTGGGATTGAACACTTACCTCATTTGTTTGAACGTTTCTACAAAGTTGATAGGTCTCGCAGGGATGGTGGGACTGGGCTAGGCCTGGCCATTGTTAAGCATATAGTCCAGGCCCATGGTGGAGTGGTCTATGTTGACAGTATTGAAGGTGAGGGGAGTAATTTCCACTTTACCTTGCCGTTATTGAACCGACTTCACGTGGCTAGGAGTCGCTAATGAGCAGGATGACATTAATCGTCTTCATAAATAGAATTATATTGGTAGCAGTTATCATGCCTGCTTCAGTGGTTATTTTTAATCGTTAGAGACTTCAACACCAATTAAGACCTCTTCTTAATAACCGTATTTTAATTCCTCGTTAACCTTTCGTTAAAGCCAACCTTGTTTTAATCGACTAACATTTATCTGGGAATAAATTATTGAAATGAGACACTCGCTTTGAGTTAAATCCATCAATTTCGGATTTATGAAGGCAGGATTTTTTACCCTGAATATAAGCTAAAGTCAAAAACAAAAGATATTTTAGTTTTAAGTGACCCTTCTAAAGCACACCTCTTACATCAGGGCCAACTTATGTATAGATAGATTTAGAAATCTAAAAGAACCATTTGAAAACAGGAAAAGAATATTGCGAATATTAAAGGTGTTATATAAATTGATGTTTGCACTTGAAAGCAGTACCAAACGAGGACGGGGTTTAATAATCACAATAGGGTTACCCGTAATTTTAATAATGATGGCCTGCGCAAGTGGTCCTGCGGAAGAGGGTGCAGCTCCAGCAGCTGAGTCAGCATCAAAGCTAAAAGGAACAATTGAGATAGACGGTTCTTCTACTGTTTATCCGATTTCAGAGGCTGTAGCAGAAGAATTCAACAAAGTTTTTCCAAAAGTTAGGGTAAATGTAGGGGTTTCCGGTACAGGGGGAGGGTTTAAGAGGTTTACAGTTGGAGAAACAGATATATCTGATGCTTCTCGACTAATGAAAAACCCTAAGGAGACTAGTAAAGCCAAGGAAAATGGGGTTACTTATGATGAGCTCAGACTTGGTACGGATGGAATTTCCGTAATGGTTAATCCCGATAATAACTTTGTGGAATGTCTGACAGTTAAGGAATTGAAAGCAATTTGGAATCCGGAGTCCACGATTACCAATTGGAATCAAGTACAAAGTGGATTCCCGGATCAGAAGATGAGATTGTATGGACCTGACAGCGACTCCGGGACCTTTGATTATTTTACGGAAGAGATAAATGGAGAGGCTCAGGCTTCTAGAGCTGATTACACTGCAAGTGCAGACGACAATGTTCTTGTGCGAGGCATCGCAGGCGACAAAGGCTCTTTAGGTTATTTTGGGTATGCTTACTATGCTGAAAACAAGGATAAGCTGAAGCTTGTTGCTGTCGACAGTGGATCAGGCTGTGTAGAACCAAGCCTTGAGACAATACCCTCCGGTAAATACACACCATTGTCGCGACCATTGTTCATTTATGTAAATGAGAAAAGCTACCAACGGCCGGCAGTTAAAGCTTTTGTAAATTTCTACATGGAGCACGGTCCTAACCTCACTAACGAAGTCGGATATATAGCCTCGGGAAATGCGACTTATACTGACAACAAAGATAAGCTAGCAAGGTGATTAAGAATCTTCTACTGTAGTTGTTTCAAAGTTATATTTGGAGGCTCGGGGGTAGGGGGTCATAATGGATGGAGCTATAGATGATGGCCCACATGAAATTCCGCTATAGGAGACTATAACCGAAGTGTCAGAGCTTAGGGATCCTAAAAAAAAGTTATGGGTAAAACTTGAAGGATCTATTGTTAAATGGCTATTTATGTTATGTGCATTGGTGTCCATATTGACGACAGTGGGCATTTTAATAATCTTGTTGTATCAAGGGTATGGGTTTTTTAAGGAAATAAACCTTTGGGAATTTCTCACCGGTACTAGGTGGACGCCTATACTAAAGCCTAGATCATACGGGGTTTTGCCTCTTGTTTCAGGAACTCTAATTGTAACTGTGATTGCCGCTTCAGTAGCTCTGCCTGTTGGCCTTATGACTGCTATATTTTTGTCAGAATATGCGGCCGATAGAGTTAGGAGGATTGTTAAGCCGATACTGGAGATTCTCGCTGGTATACCCACTGTTGTTTACGGGTATTTTGCCCTTACATTTGTCACTCCACTTTTACAAAATGTCCTTGATGATTTGTTAATATTTAATGCGTTGAGTGCAGGACTCGTGATGGGAATTATGATCATACCGATGGTTTCTTCTCTCAGTGAGGATGCCATGGTTTCAGTACCGAGGAATTTGAGAGAGGCCGCTTATGCATTGGGAGCCACAAGATATGAGGTAAGTCTGAGGGTAGTAGTTCCCGCGGCTCTATCTGGAATAATAGCTTCTTTCATCATTGCGTTATCGAGAGCAATTGGTGAGACAATGCTAGTAACTATAGCCGCTGGCGCTACACCTAAAATGACCTTAAATCCATTGGAGAGTGTGCAGACAATGACGGCTTTCATAGCCCAAACTAGTATGGGAGAGCAAGCTGTGGGCTCTTTTGAATACAACACAATATTTGCAGTTGGGCTGCTTTTGTTTTGCATGACCCTTTTAATGAACCTGCTTGGATTCTGGATCGTAAGAAGGTTTCGTGAGGCTTACTGATATGAACAAAGACAAATTTATTACAGGGAATATAAATCCTAATAGGAGGCTCAGAAAAATAATCGGAGCTTGTGTATATTTACTGTTTCTTCTTTCAACTTGTGTGGGAATTATTGGTTTGGCCCTTTTAATTTTCGATGTTTTAAAAGAAGGAATACCTTGGATAAATTGGCAATTTTTGACGGATTTCCCTTCAAGAGATCCTAAAGAAGCAGGTCTTTTATCCGCCTTGTTTGGAACCATATGGTTAATGTTTCTGACGGCGCTATTCACAGTACCTATTGGGGTGGGAGCCGCAATATATCTGGAAGAATATGCGCCCAGGAATCTCCTTACTAGGATCATTGAGATAAATGTTTCAAACTTAGCAGGAGTACCTTCCATAGTTTATGGTCTCCTGGGTATTGGGATTTTCGTTTATCGTTTTGGGAGCGATGAAATGTTTTTAGATAGGGTACTGATGGCCGGAGCCTTAACTTTATCCTTGTTGGTTCTTCCGATTGTTATTCTTGCTTCAAGAGAATCTATTCGTGCCGTTCCTGATTCATATCGTCAGGGGGCTTATGCTATGGGGGCAGACAAATGGCAGGTCATTAAAGGAGCAGTATTACCTTCGGCATTTTCTGGAATCTTAACAGGGACTATTCTCGCGATGTCTCGAGCTATTGGAGAAGCAGCTCCAGTTATTGCTATTACAGCTCTAGTATATATAACTTACATACCGGCTCATCCTTTTGAACGTTTTACGGTGCTGCCGATACAAATATTCAACTGGGTTGCAAGGCCTCAAGATGACTTTCGGTCCTTGGCCGCTGCAGGAATAATAGTATTACTTGTAATATTGCTAACCATGAACGCTATAGCCGTCTTTTTAAGAAATAAATATCAAACCCGATCGGAGGAATAAATTGGCAGACAGTACTGTTATAAGCGTTAAAGGGTTGAATGTCTATTATGGAGATTTTCAGGCGGTAAAAGACGTAGATATGGAGATTAAAAGAGAAAGTGTTACGGCTTTAATTGGCCCTTCAGGATGCGGCAAAAGCACCTACTTGCGGTGTCTAAACAGAATGAATGATTTGATTATGGGTGCCTCAATCCAAGGTGAAGTCCTATTCGAAAATAGGAATATATATGACTCAAATGTGGATGCAACAGAAATAAGATCTAGAATCGGTATGGTTTTTCAAAAACCTAACCCTTTTCCTAAATCTATATACCAAAATATTGCTTTTGGTCTTAAGGTAAATGGGTTTTCTGGTGATATGGATGAAGCTGTAGAGAAATCACTAAAGCAGGCTGCTTTGTGGGATGAAGTGAAAGATAGACTTAACGATAGCGCTTTCACTCTTTCGGGTGGGCAGCAGCAACGATTATGCATAGCTCGTACTCTTGCCGTTGAACCAGAGGTAATTTTAATGGACGAGCCGGCCTCTGCGTTGGATCCAATAGCTACTTTGGCTATTGAAGATTTAGTGAGAGAATTAAAGACTAATTACACCATTGTCATCGTTACTCATAATATGCAACAGGCGGCAAGAGTGTCAGATGAAACGGCCTTCTTTATGGTGGGTGAAGATCGATCTGGGTATCTTGTAGAACATGATGACACACAGAAAATATTCACGAATCCTACCAATCGAAGAACCGAAGAATATATAACGGGTAGATTCAGTTAGAGGGGTGACAGATGCCAAGAGAAGATTTCGAAAATAATCTTAAAATTGTCCAGGACGAGTTGATTCAGTTATCCAGTATGGTAGAGAAGGCCGTTTTTAAGTCGATCGA
>VFFY01000194.1 GCA_009392675.1 SAR202 cluster bacterium
ACCAAGATTGTTAGAACCCAACCACAGGGTTGCGAGCCAAATTCCCAAGCTCTAATTTCACCCACTATAAAACCAACCAATGGTATTTGGGTTTCACCACCATTTCTGTTTTCAGCAACCAGAAAATAGCGTCCCTTCTTTCCAACAAATCGCCCAAAGGTATCTTGCCAATAATCTATCTTTTTAATTGTAGTAATCTGTGAATCCAAATCGATCACGTTTGGTAAATCACCCGGAATAGCAAATCTAGTCTCTATCATAGGTTGCCCCAAATTTGAGAAGTTTTTACCTTTCATAATCAACTCCTTAGAAAACGGGGTTAATTTAGAAATCAAACACTTGACAGGATGATATATTACGTTTCCTATGTAAATAGGTATTTAAGTACCGATTTACAGAATAATTGATTTCTTGTTGCATAAAGAAAGTTGTTGGCAACTTAATGAGGATTATTTGTTTACATCGACAGTCACGGACCCAAATTTAATTCAACCAGGGATGTTGCTGAGATGTTTTTAAACACAGAGGGCCTTGAATGATAAATTTTTCCACTCACCCCGATCAATATCAACACTGGAAAATCGACTTCCGTGGGCCGGTGGCCGTACTGTCGATGGACGTAGCAGAGGATGGAGGAATGACACCGGGTTACGATCTAAAACTCAATTCTTATGATTTAGGTGTCGATATTGAGCTATATGACGCCATACAGCGTCTTAGATTTGAACATCCTGAAATACGTTGTGTTATTCTTACCTCCGCTAAAGATAGGGTTTTCTCCGCGGGAGCTAATATTGCGATGCTGGGTTCATCTTCACATGAACACAAAGTCAATTTCTGTAAATTTACCAATGAAACACGTAATGGAATAGAAGACGCATCCCAGAATTCTGACCAACGGTATATCTGTTTGGTTAATGGCACAGCAGCGGGTGGCGGCTATGAACTCGCTCTTGCTGCAGAATATTTGATGCTAATTGATGACGGGGCCTCTGCCGTGTCACTTCCAGAAGTCCCACTTTTAGCAGTCCTTCCCGGTACTGGTGGATTAACCCGGGTGGTTGACAAACGGCATGTTCGACGCGACCGGGCTGACTATTTCTGTACATTGGCAGAAGGCATTAAAGGTAAGCGTGCCCTTGATTGGAATTTAGTGGACGAACTTGTACCCCGTTCCAAATTGATGGATATAGCGATGGAACGCGCTGAAGAGTTTGCAGCCCAATCCTCCAGACCAACCGATGCCGCTGGTATTGTATTAAAACCGATTTCTCGAGAGATTACCGACAGCAACATTATCTATAATACGCTTTCAGCTGAACTTGATAGGAATCTTTTTAAAGCCGAGGTCACAGTTCAAGCCCCGAGTAATGAACCCCCGCAGGACAACGAGGGCATTTACGCATCTGGCTCTGGATTTTGGCACCTAGCATTTGCCCGTGATTTCGATGATTTTATTCTTCACATGCGGGCCAACGAACCGGAGATTAGTATATGGGTATTTAAATCATCAGGTAATCCAGACTTCATCGAGGCTGGAGACAAGGCACTATTAGACAATAAGGATAATTGGCTCGCACGAGAAATCACATTGTTTTTGAAAAGAACCTTGAAACGTTTGGACGTCTCTTCACGCAGCATCATAACACTAATCGAGCCTGGTAGCTGTTTCACCGGCACCCTTCTTGAACTGGTTTTAGCATCGGATCGCAGTTACATGCTCGATGGTGTGTTTGAGGATTCAAACCTTCCAGCGGCAACTGTTAGACCAACAGGCATGAATTTTGGTGCCTTACCAATGTGTAATGGTCTTAGTCGACTAGAAACCAGAAACCTCTCTGACTCCTCCAATATAGAACAAATCCGGGGCGAGGAAGGAAATGATCTGGCAGCTGACCGCGCTGACGAACTAGGTATAGTCACTTTTATTCCAGATAATTTAGATTGGGAAGATGAAGTGCGCATAGCTATCGAGGAACGTGCAAGTTACTCAACTGACGCACTAACCGGGATGGAAGCCAGCCTCAGGTTTCCAGGGCCCGAGACCTTAGAAACGAAAATTTTTGGCAGATTGAGCGCATGGCAAAACTGGATATTCCAGCGACCAAATGCCGTTGGGGAAGAAGGCGCTTTAAATCTATATGGAACCGGAAAACAAGCAAATTACGATAGAAAGAGAGTGTAGATTAATGAGTACAATCGATTACAAGGAAACGATTCCCAACAACGTTAATCTTTCTGGAGACAGACGTCTCCAGCGCGCACTTGAAAAGTGGCAACCGGCATTCCTTAATTGGTGGGACGAATTAGGTCCTGAGGCAAGCGCGAACCATGAAATATTCTTGCGTACAGCTATTGATGTCAGCCCCAAAGGTTGGGCACATTTTGATATGGTGAAAATGCCAGAATACCGTTGGGGAATATTTTTAGCTGCGGAGGAAGAGGAACGAAAAATAGGTTTTGGTCAACACAAAGGTGAGAACGCCTGGCAGGAAGTTCCTGGTGAATACCGTTCTGAACTTCGTCGCCTCATTGTTACACAAGGGGATACGGAACCCGCCTCAGTGGAACAACAGCGGCTACTTGGGCTTACCTGTCCATCTCTCTACGACCTACGCAGCCTCTTCCAAATCAACGTTGAGGAAGGACGCCATTTGTGGGCTATGGTATATCTTCTACACGCTTACTTTGGGCGAGATGGCAGAGAAGAAGCTGAAGAAATGTTAATGCGCCATGCAGGCGATGAGGATAAGCCTCGTATTCTAGAAGCCTTCAATGTACCAACTAAAGATTGGCTCTCATTCTTTATGTTTACCTTTTTCCAAGACAGAGACGGGAAATTCCAACTAAGTTCTTTAGCAGAGTCTGGTTTCGATCCGTTATCCCGTTCATGTCGTTTCATGTTGACTGAAGAAGCTCATCACATGTTTGTTGGCGAGAATGGCCTTGGCCGAGTTGTCCTGAGGAGTGCTCAGTTGTCTGCCGATAACGATACACTCGAAATTCAGAAATATGGCGGCATTCCGTTGCCTATGATCCAAAAGTGGATGAATTTCCATTTCTCTATCTGTTTGGATCTATTTGGCCAAGAAAAGTCAACGAATGCAGCCAACTTTTATACTATGGGTCTAAAGGGTCGTTATATGGAGAATAAGATTGACGATGATCATCTTCTTGAAAATGACAGTTTCTTAATACCGGAATTTAAAAATGGTAAAGTGATGATGAACGAAGTCTCTGCGTTGACTTCAATTAATGAGAGGTTACGCAACGATTACCGTGACGACTGCCAGCGGGGTGTTGACCGATGGAATAAGATCATCTCCGAAGCGGGTATAGAATATTCACTGACTTTACCGCATACCGCTTTCAACCGTAACATTGGTACGTTTAGAAACATGTATTTTACACCAGAGGGAAAACCAATCAGCAAGGAGAAATTCGAAAACCAAAGAAATACCTGGATGCCAAGTGCCGCCGATCGCGAGTTCGTCATGTCACTTATGGTGCCGGTGACTAATCCAGGTGAGATGGCTGGATGGCTTACAGCACCTAGCCGCGGTATCCACGGTAAGGACATTGGCTATGAGTATGTACGGCTTCATTAGTGCATAGAGACTAAAATACTCTTTGGCTTGAGCCTTGATTTTTCTTATGATTAAGGCTCATAACCTCTTGGAGGGAGATTGATGAAAGATAATATCGTCACGATAGATAACTCAATTTTCCCAGCCAAGTTAGAGTTTTCGCAGAATTTTAATGTAGCCGTTCCCTTCATTGATAGACACCTGAAGGAAGGCCGCGGGGAAAAAGTAGTTATCAACGTCCATCGTGGCAGCGTGGTCACTTATGCGACACTTGCCGAGCATGTGAACCGAGCTGGTAATGCCCTTTTGGAACTTGGCGTATCTCCGGGTGACAGAGCACTGATGGTAGTTAAAGACGCCCCAGAATTCTATTATGTATTCTGGGGTGCCATTAAAGCCGGGATAATTCCTGTACCACTGAATACTCTACTACGCGCAAAAGATTATACCTACATGGTGGTTAATTCAGAAGCCTCCGCTGTTGTATACTCACCTGAATTTTCTGACGAGGTTGAAACGGCACTTAAAGCAGCATCACACAAACCGAAAGTTGTTCTCCCATCTGAGGGAAGTGGAGAAACCTTGGCAAAGCATATGGCAGGATCCTCATCCGCCTTAAACCCTGCACCTGCAAAACCAGATGACGACTGCTTTTGGCTCTATTCGTCAGGTTCTACCGGCAATCCAAAGGGCGTTGTTCATGCTCAGAAGGACATGGTCGTGACCAGCCAGCGTTACGCTGTCGAAACTCTAAACATGACCAGCGAAGATATTAATTTTTCTGCAGCAAAGCTTTTTTTTGCTTATGGCCTCGGCAATGCAATGACGTTTCCTCTCTGGGTCGGTGGAGAAGCAGTTTTATTCGCAGGGCCGCCTACACCTGCGGATATGCACGAAATCATTGAGAAATATAGGCCGTCAATCTACTATGCTGTCCCGACACTCTATGCCGCTCAACTGAGGGCTTTAGAGGTAAACGACGCAGATTTTTCATCAATCCGTGTTTGTATTTCAGCTGGAGAGGCCTTACCTCCTGATCTTCT
>VFFY01000195.1 GCA_009392675.1 SAR202 cluster bacterium
GCCGAGGTAGCTCAGTCGGTAGAGCACAGCACTGAAAATGCTGGTGTCGCCAGTTCGATTCTGGCCCTCGGCACGCCTTAAGGCCTAGGTTTGTATTGATTCTGCGTTGACTAGCGGAAGTGGCTCAGTGGTAGAGCATCTCCTTGCCAAGGAGAAGGTCGCGGGTTCGAATCCCGTCTTCCGCTCCAAATTTAACTCTCAGCACTTTTGGAATTTAACTAGGGTGTAATCCTCAGTTATGTCGTCAAAAACCACCGAAACTGGCATGTCCACGTACACTTCTTTCGGTTCGCATCCTGATATACCAGAAGGGATTTTAGGACCTTCATCAAGCTGAACTATGGCATAAATATGACCGTTCGCTGATTGAAAGGATGGATGAACCGCCTGCCTGACATGGGTGTAAGTGTACACGTGCCCCTTACCAGACATTTTCTTCCAATCGAGATCCTTGGAAAAGCAATTCGGACAAACTTCCCGAGGGTAGAAAAAAAGGTTTGAACATGAATTGCAGTATGGGATAATTAATTCTCCGCGCTTAGCAGCTTCCCAAAAGGGCTTAGTCAAGTCCCCGTTGGATGGTATAGGTATTGGCTTATCGTATGCTGAAGTCATCTTAAAACCTCGATTTTTATTTTTATTGGCTTAGAGAGTGTTCTCGGACCCGAGAACTAGCGAGCACATTTCGCTCGCTGTGCCTCCTCAACCATTCACCAGACATAAGTCGCTTTTTTCCACTTGTCTTGACCCCGCCTTGCCCATTACTTGTCGCGCACCTTCTATCACATGCCTGAATCCACCAGCCAATCCTGGCTGACCACCAGAAAGTTGACCACCGTCTGTGTTTATAGGGAATGCGCCTTTATATGTTGTATCAGTTTCCTCGTAAAAAGGGCCTACTTCGCCCTTCTTTACAAGACCAGCATCTTCAATGCACATAGCGGCTAATATGGTGTAGCAGTCATAGAATTCCGCGAATTCTATGTCGCTTGGGGTGTAGCCAGCCATTTCCAAGGCTCTCCTTACGGAGTCAACTGCTGGGGTTTCTGTAAATATATCTCGTTGCCATATATTGGCTTCACCTTGCTTTAATCCTACGCCAAGTACATACGCAGGTTTGTTTTTCATATTTTTGGCTCGTTCAGGAGTAGTAATTATCAGTGCTGCAGCGCCGTCACAGGGCATGACAGACTCCAACAACTTTAGTGGCTCATTGATATATCTTGAATTTAAAACATCTTCGGTGCTTATGGGTTGTCCATTGAAAACAGCATTTTCATTCTCTAAGGCATTGAATCTTTGGTCTGCTGCCATTTTGGCTAATTGCTCTTCTGTGGTGCCATACTCATGGATGTGCCTCCGGTACATTAGGCCGTAACCAGTATTAGCTCCAGGAGCCATGCCATGAGGTTCTTCCCACTCAGACCTCACGCTGGGGCCAGAAGCTCCACGGCCAGCCGGCCGCCCTGCCCTCTCAGCATCCTGCCGAGAATTGCCCATCACCACCAAAACGGTGTTACAAATTCCGCTGCTGACTGCAGAGGTGGCTACCATTGTAGCTGTTGCCCCGCTGGCCCCCTGCATTGAGACTCCGGTTGCAAAATTAGGTTTAATGTCCATATATTCTGCTATTGCGGGTGGGAGTGCCACACCGTCTGTCACGAGGCCGTCTATATCATTTTTGGTGATGCCTGCATCTGCTATTGCCAAACCAGCAGCCTCAGCACATAGCCCGTACATACTTCGCCCCTCATAAATGCGGCGAGTCGGCACTTCCCCAATGCCAACTATGGCTCCTCTTCCTCTCAGGCTCATGTATCTTCCTCCTAAATTTCAATCGTCGGCTAAATCTGAAATAAAAGCATAATTCCCCAGGCTGCAAATCCTATGCCTGTGATTCGAGATATCCAATCTTATTTGGGGACTACTTTCTCAACAAGGACTAAAGCAGCCAGTATCGCAATCCACTGTATCTTACCTTACTGGACTGTTAGTTAAATTGGGGGTACTTTTTTTAATTTGATTAATGGGTTAGGCGGAGGTAATCGCCGCGATCGCGACTAAATTTGGACCTGCGTGTGTTCCTATTACTGGCCCTACTCTGGTTATGTATGGTTTTTTCCCTTCCGGCAGTATATCTTGCACCGTGGCCGCCAAGGTTTCTGCATCAGTGCCGTCAGTACTGTAAACAATAGCTATATCATCTAAATTTCCAAGATCCCTAACAGCCTGCTCCAATTTCAGCATCCCCATATTTCTAGAGCGAGCTTTTGCGAATTGGCCAATTTCCCCGTCCTCAACACGCAGAATTGGACGGATTTTCAGCAGCCCTCCTATCAATGATCTCGCTTTTCCGATTCTCCCACCTTTTTCTAGGTATTCCAGCGTGTCAAACAAAGCAAAAAAATTGCTTCTCTGGGCTATTGACTCAGCGATGGCAACGCACTCCTCTGCGGATTGTCCTTCTTGAGCGGCCTTAGCGGCCCCGAGAGCCGACAATCCGACTGTCATTGATACCTGTTGTGTATCTACAATTTTGACATCGATCCTATCTGATAAAGTGGTTGCGGCTTGCTGGGCGGAATTGATGGTACCACTAAGTTTTGAAGATACATGAATTGAGATAATCACATCTCCAGGTTGGTTAACCTTTTCATAGACATCTACAAATTCACCCAGCGATGGCTGTGAGGTAGAAGGAAACACTGTTCCGTTTATCAGCTTGTCAAAAAACTGATCCGTGTTCAGGTCAATTCCATCTTTGTAAATAGTCTCGCCGAAATGTACGTTTAAAGGGACTATCGTTATACCCAATTCCTGTGCAAGGGCTGGATCTAAATCTGATGTGCTGTCTGTGACTATCTTAACCGCCATATTTAATCTCCCACTCAAATAATCAACATTCTACGCTGTTTCATGAGCTTTACGCTGTTTCATGAGCCTTACGCTGCTAGATATAGGGTTATTTCCCTTTTGCCTTATCAACATGGGTAAGTGTCTGTATAATCGGGCAAAATATTTTGTTGCATTCAATCAAATTGGAGATACCTCTATGGATTTCGAAGAATTTCTCCAACACTTTAGATCTGATGATCTTTCATATGCTCTTAAATCACTTAAGTTGCCAACGACCGGGAACAAACCAGACAGAGTTTCTCGACTAGCGGATTTGGAAAAGACAGGGGCTGAGGTAAAAAACATACTAAGGTCCTTTCGGGTTGATGATGTTAAGAGGGCGGCTAAATCTGTCGGCCTTCTTTAATTTAACCGAATTTTCACGCATGATTGTCTGATCC
>VFFY01000196.1 GCA_009392675.1 SAR202 cluster bacterium
ATAAAGCTTAGTAAATATTGTAGAGGTGAGAGTTGTCTAAAAAGATAAAGATTGAGGCTAAAATTATCGTTGCCTATCAGGCTGGAGAACATCGTATCCTTCGGGATGGCTGTGTTGTCGTTGAAGGCAACCAAATAAGTTTTGTAGGGAAGACTTTTGATCAACCTGTCGACGAAGTCATAGATGCAGGGGATAGGATAATTACTCCTGGGTTTATAAATACCCATTGCCATATGGCAGGATCGCCTCTGGATAAATCCTTTATTGAAGACATTGGGAGCCGGCAATTTTACCTTTCGGGGTTGCCTGTCATGCTGAGGGCTCGGGGGGGAGCCATGAGAGATGAGGACAAGGAGGCTTGTGTTGACTATTCCATTGTCGAACTTATCCGGACGGGGACTACTACCATCATGGAACAAGGCGGTATGGGAGATTACGTGGCTGATGCTGCAGAGAGTGCGGGATTACGGGCCTATATAGCAAACATGTATAGCTCTGCTAATTGGATCACCCCAACTGGGAGACAGGTGGAATACCAATGGAATGAAGCGGGTGGTATTGAAGCTTTCAGGAAAGCGGTGGATTTCATTGAGCGAATTGACGGTCGTGGCAATGGACGTATAAAAGGATTTTTGGGCCCTGCCCAAATTGATAACTGTACTGAGGAGCTACTTCGTATGAGTAGTGAAGCTTCCAAGGAGATGCAAGTGCCGATAAGTTTGCATACAAGCCAGGCGGTTTTTGAATTTCAGGAAATTGTAAGACGTTACGCAATGACACCCGTGGAATGGCTAGAGTCTATTGGTTTTCTAAATGACTGGTCCCTGTTGGGACACGTTATATATCCAGCAGGACATAGCTGGGTAAATTTTGCAGGTGATGACCTTTCAATCTTGGAACAAAATAAAGCTTCTGTTGCCCATGCCACCTGGGTTTTTAACAGGCGAGGTATAGCTATGGAATCATTTCCGGGATATTTAGATGCTGGTGTAAATGTTTGCCTTGGAACAGATACTTGCCCTCAATCCATGATTGAAGCGATGCGTTGGTCAGCGGTAGTTGGTAAGATTATGATTCGACAGACTGAGAAATCTACCGCGGCTGATGTTTTTAATGCGGCTACCCTCAACCCGGCAAAAATGCTTCACCGAGATGATTTGGGTCGTATCTCAGCTGGAGCCAAGGCCGACCTTCTTTTCTGGGACACCTCGTCAATGTTTATGGTTCCTTTGCGGGATCCCATTAAAAACATCGTATATAACGCCACTGCCGATGAGTTAAAAGATGTCATGATCGATGGTGAATGGGTCATGAAAGGAAGGGAGGTTTTGAAAATTAATGAACGGCAAGCCAATGAGAAACTTCAAATTGCGGGGGAGCACGTTTGGTCTTCCGTCAATCCAGAAGTCGCCAGTAGCGCGGATGAACTATCTCCTCAAACTTTTTCCAGCTTTAAGGTTTAATTCTGCCAGTTGTAAAACCGGAATTAATTAATCTTTGTAGAATGTATAAACATCCTCTGTAAGAGCATCAGGGTCAGGGAAGGGGCTGTCGTCAGCGAATTTCACAGAGTTTGCCACTGCAGTTTCACAATCCACTTCAATTTTTGCGAGTTCTTCTTCATTAGCAATTGAGCTGTCCAATATATAATTCTTAAATGTAAGGATGCAATCCCTATCCATGTAGTATTTCTGCTCTTCTTCTGATCTGTAAGTAAGAGGGTCATCGTGACCGGCGTGGCCTAGATATCTGTAAGTTTGAGCTTCTATTAGGGTGGGACCTTCGCCGGCTCTTGCTCTGCCAATTGCTTCCTTGGCTACTTCAAACACATCCAGTACTGACTGACCGTCGACTGTCACCCCGGGAATTGCATAGCCATCGGCTCTATTAGACACGGAGCCCCCCGCGACAGAATATTCGAAAGGAGTTGATTCGGCATACCTGTTGTTCTCACACACGAATATAACTGGAAGATCCCATATACTCGCTAAGTTCATAGATTCATGGAGGGCGCCTTGACTTGAAGCACCATCTCCGAAGAAAACCACACTGACATTATCAGTTCCTTTAACTTTAGCAGTTAGAGCGACTCCCGTGGCCACTGGTATGTTGGAGCCGACTATTCCATTAGCTCCTAGCATTCCCTTATTTATGTCGGCAATATGCATCGTGCCACCCTTTCCTTTCCCGGTTCCTGTAGATTTCCCCAATAGCTCTGCCATCATTTCATTTAGGCTCACACCTTTGGCAATGCAGTGATGGTGGCTTCTGTGAGTGCCGAGAACAAAGTCTTCATCTCTGAGTTGAGCACATACTCCTGTTGGGACTGCTTCTTGTCCAATAGAAGAGTGTATTCCTCTTAATTTGCCGGCATCCGCTTCACGCCTTGCCTGTTCTTCAAAACGTCGAATGGTGAGCATCTTCTCGTACATCCATATTATGGACTCTCTATTAATCTCATCATGAATCATCAGACATACCTCAACTCAAATTTCTTGGTTGTAACTGTGATTACCCTCATTATCTAGTTATGCAATTTAGAAGGTTATCATAGTGTAAATTTTGAACAAGCTAGCTTCGAGCAACCACGTTATTGTTATCTAACTCTTTAATCTCATCTTCAGTGTATTCTGCAATATCCCTTAATATTTCTTCGGTATGTTGTCCAACAGTAGGTGTTGATCCCACCACCATTTCTGTCCGGCTAAATTTAATCATTTTACCCGCAACGTGTATTTTCCCGGCGATCGGGTCGGGAACCTCCATAAGAATCTCTCTTTCATGTAGATGTGATTCCTGAGCGGCCTGCGCCACACTATTTACTGGAGC
>VFFY01000197.1 GCA_009392675.1 SAR202 cluster bacterium
ATGTGGTCACTGTGCCTATGGGTCAATATTATTCCAGCTATTTCCGGTTTACCTTGTGATTCCCAAACTGAAATATGTTCTTGGATTTCTTCCGGTTTACCATGTGCGGTATCTATATAGACTGACCTGTTTTTTCCACTTACCAGAAATACATTTGGAGGATATACTCCTCCGTATTTGAAGGGATCCGGCTCGTTCTTGCCAACTACTATTTTGGTTATCCTGTCTGTAATTTTCATTTTGTGTCCTTTTATTTCTAACCTGGTAATTCCACAGTACAAACCTTTCTAGTCTCAGCGCAGCAGAACCATATGTCGCCGTCGTATATAGTCATACCGTGTATTTCAGGTTCAGGAATATGAATTTCTCTCTGAATTTCACCATTGGCCGGGTTAATTTTATATATTTTGCATTCCTGTGTGTCGGCAAGCCACATATTTCCATTATTTATGAACAGCCCGTGAGGTCTTACTCCAGGGGTGGGAATAGACCGCTTCACCTTCATGTTGGCGGGATCCAACAAGAATACTTGTTGTGCTGGCGGTACAACCACCCACATATTATTTTGGTCTACCCATTCCATGCCATGGGCTCCAGTTATTTGAGGGTTTTCTGAAGAGCCATATTGGGTAACTACGCCTTTTCCAGGTGTATCAAACACAGCTGCCGTACTACCGTCCATATTCAACTGATAAAGCTCAGCTGTGTATGTAGAAGCAACCCAAAGATATCCCCCTCCTTTTGTTACTCCGCTGGATTTAGAGGTTTCAGTATCCAAATCCTCTATGACTGAACCGTCGACATAGGATAATTTATAGATATGGTCGTTACCTTGATCGATTGCCCAAAGCCCATCAGAATCCGCTTGTAAGCCATTTGGCTGAGGGCCAGGGTGAATCCATTTTACCTCTGCCAGCATTGATGTCTCCTTATCTAAGTGTGGATTTGAATTTTATGCGGTTTTCTTCCTAATTAATCAGGTATTTTAGTATTGATTAGAAAGTTTGTTAAATTATTGACATGAATAGGAAGGAATGCTAATCTCAACTTATACATGATTAGCTAGGGATATTGTACCTATTTGGTCAAAATAAGGAGTGGAGGGAAATATGTCTGATTCGACAGTTTATTACATGGACGCACATTCAGATTCTACTGAGACTGCGTTGGCAGCAAAAATGATCACAGTTTTTGATGCCGCGGGTTTAGATGAAATTATAAAGCCAAACGATATTGTAGCTATAAAAGTCCACTGCGGAGAATGGAATAACTCTGCATATTTGAGGCCTCTTTATGCTCGACAATTGGCCGATAGGATAAAAGAGTTGGGTGGTCGCCCATTTGTCTGCGACACAACTACTTCCTCCTACTCACCTTGGGGCTCAAGGACTTCGGAGATAGATATATTGCTGACAGCAGAAAGGAACGGTTATAGTTCAGCCACATTAGGCTGTCCTTTCATATGTGCTGATGGCTTTATCGGTACTAGTGATTTTGTCGTTGATATACCAGAGGGCTACATCCTTAAAGAGGCTTATGTTGCACAAGCCATCGCAGCTGCCGATGCGCTAATTGCACTAACCCACTTCAAAGGACATAGCATGGGAGTCATTGGTGGCGCCCTAAAGAATTTGGGTATTGGAGGACAATCCAAGAGAGGCAAATTCAACGTCCATATGGGTGGCCACCCAACCTATGGATTAGGGGCAGCTGGAGTTTTCCATCCGGAGAACTTCAAAGGAAAGGCAAATACGCCAGATTGGGAAATTTTGGAAGATTGCTGTCCTTTCAATCTCTATCACATAAACGAAAATGATGAATTGGAATGGGAAGGCGATAAGTGTGCAAACTGCCTGGGTTGTTTCGGAGTTATGGGACCTAGGGGATTGATGGATATTCCTCCTGTTCAGTTTGATGCTGTTGACGCAGCTATTGCCGATGGTTGTCTAGGGGTAGAGAAAGCAGTAGGTAGAGATAAAGTAGGTTATATAAATATGGCCTTGGATGTATCGCCTCGCTGCGACTGTGCAAATCATGCCGATGTCCCTATTGTTCCCCATCTTGGCGTTTTCGCTAGTAAGGATCCTGTCGCAATAGATATGGCTTGTGTAGACAAGGCTAGGGAAGCTGAAGGCATAAAGGGATCTGCGGCTGAAATGATGGAAGCTCATCATGCCGGAGATAAAAAATTTGAGGCTGCTGCTGCAACATTCCATGGCCAAAGTGAAGTTACCAGCATTAATACGGGGCATGAGATAGGACTAGGTAGTAGGGAATATGAACTAATTGAATGTGAACCAGATAGCCCAGAGCGCTTCAGGTTCCCTTACGATACAAGGCCAAGTAGGCAAAGGTTCGGCGAAAAATTTGAAAAGTTCCAGGTGTTCCCTTACGACAAGTACGATGGGAAAGGGTTCAACCGATTGGACGTTGTTGACCTGGACAAAGTGAAGCATCACTATGAAGATTCACCGGAAATAACTGAAGTAAGTGAATCGATTCATGCTGATGGCGACGACTAAGGTATCTCACTGCCTTTAGGAGTTGAATACGAAAAGGGCGACCACTTAGTGGTCGCCCTTTAATATTTAGATAATATGTTCATATTAGGAGGGATTCTGTAAATGCCGCAATCAGGACAAGAAATGCTTGATGAAACAATATCCGCTTGCAAATCTATTGCAGATGGACTTGGTGCCCAAAATCAAGATTGGGAAAATTCAGTTGCTGAAATAGTGGACAAATTTGAAGATGTAAGTGGAACTTTTTTCTTCAAAACAATGCCAAGTGTTCCAGTTACTCGTACAACCATGAGAGACGCTGCATCGGCCTTGGAATTAAAAAATGCTAGCGAATGGGATGGTATGGGTACTGCACTTGAAACTTTGATAGCTAGCTCCCAAAATCTGATTGAGAAAGCTGGTATGAAAGGAACGACCCTAACTTGAGCGAGCCGGTATTGATAACAGGTGGAGCTGGGAGTGTAGGAAGACAACTGGCTGGTATGTTTTTGGCTGAAGGAAGACCTGTTCGCATATTTGACCTGCCATTTATGGATTTTTCAGGACTGGAAGATGAACCAAATGTGGAGATAGTTAAAGGGGACATCACTGATAAAAAATCCGTATACGAGGCTGTGCGCAATGTGGGAGGAATTCTCCATTTGGCCGCACTTCTCCCGCCGGCTAGTGAACGAGATAGAGATAAGACATTTGCGGTGAACGTGGAAGGTACTAGGAATATAGTTGAGGCTTTGAAGTCTCATGGATCGAAGGCTACTTTAGTTTTCACCTCTTCGATAAGTACATACGGGGATACTTCTAAGGAATCTGATCCAATTAAAATTACACAGCCACAAAGCGCAATAGATATATACGCGGAGAGTAAAATTGCAGGGGAAAAGGTTCTTATTGGATCAGGTGTTAATTTTGTGATACTGCGTATAGCCAGTATTGCGGTACCGGCCTTTTTAGAGCCTCCCGAGCCTTGGCCCTTTACGTCTGATCAAAGAGTCGAAATGGTTCATAGGGATGATGTGGCTGATGCTATAAAGTCTTCAGTGGGTACGGCAGAGGCTGTTGGGAATGTATTTAACATTGCTGGAGGTTCTACTTGGCGTTTAGCTGGGAAAAACTACGTTGAAGATTTCTTTAATTTTATGGGAGCTCCACTTGAAATGGCAGTATATCGAGAGGAACCAGGTTGGAATGATTGGTATGATACTGTAGAGTCCCAGAAGATACTAAATTATCAGAATAGATCTTATGATTTTTATTCAGGTGAGATGAAGACGATCGTGGAAGAAATGATGGCTGAGTAGCATCTAAGTAAAGTGAGGATTGGTATGGTGCAGATAACTGAAAAATCTGTTGAGGAAAAAAGACAGCAACTCGTATATATCATAAATGATATTGGCAGTATGATTGTCGCTTACTCAGGTGGCGTAGACAGTGCTTTCTTAGCGGCTGTTGCTCACGAAGTTTTGAATGACAAGGCCTTATCAGTAACCGCTAATTCACCTAGTCTGGCCCCATCTGAACTCGAGGATGCTATAGCCCTTGCGACAGAACAGGGAATTCATTACGAAATTATTGAAACAAAAGAAACTGAGCGTGAAGACTATCAGGCAAACAATCCGAACAGATGTTTTTTTTGTAAAGATGAGTTGTATTCTCACCTAATCAAATTTGCAGATCAACGAGGCTACGCAGTAATTACCAACGGTACTAATGTAGATGATTTGGGAGATTATAGACCTGGTCTCGCGGCTGCAAAGCAGTATGGCGTGAGAAGTCCCTTGGTGGAGGCGGATCTTACCAAACAAGATATAAGAGATTTATCTAAAGAAATGGGATTGGCTACGTGGGATAAGCCTGCACAAGCTTGCCTTTCTTCGCGCATACCGTATGGAACTATGGTGACGGTGGAAGCTCTCACCAGGATAGCGAAAGCAGAACACTTTCTCAGATCCAAAGGATTTAAGCAGTTGAGGGTAAGGCATCACGATACTATAGCCCGTATAGAAATCGAACCTAAGGATTTTCTAGCCTTGCTAGATGATTCTGTCAGAGATGAAATTACAGAATATTTCAAATCCATTGGGTATTCATACGTAACAATGGATATGAACGGGTTTCGATCCGGTAGTCTTAACGAGATTTTGACCACTTTTAAGAAAAAGAAATAAATCTGCTCTAGGTATCCTGGGCCACTTCGCGGGCAATTGAGATAAATCTGCTCGCTCAAACAACTTTAGCTATTGGGGGTATAAACATGTCTGGTATCGTCCAAAAAGAGATAGAAAAGTATGTGGCAAGGACTCCTGGGTCCTATAAAAGACAAAAAGAGGCAGAGAAAGTTTTGCCAGGGGGCAGTTCAAGAGGGACTGCTTATTTCGAACCCTACCCTCATTTTATTGAAAGTGGGCATGATCATTATATTGTTGATGTGGATGGCAATGAATATCTAGATTTTATGATTAATGCAACGAGCCTAATACTTGGTCATGCAAACGCCAACGTGGCTGATGTAATCAAGGATCAAGCAGACAAAGGCGTAGCGTTTAGCGGACCCACTGATTCGCAAATAAGCCTGGCTAAGATACTAACAAACCGCATACCGTCGGTTGACACGATACGATTCACTAATTCCGGTACCGAAGGTACCTTGATGGCCATCAGGGCTGCGCGGCAATTTACGGGTAGAGAGAAAATCGTAAAAATTGAAGGCGGATACCACGGATCACATGAATATGTCGCAGTCAGTGTATATCCCAGTAAGAATAGTTTGGACCCTGATAAAACTACTGCCATACCAGAGTATTCGAAGCAACCTGATTCAGTTTTAAAGGACGTGATAGTCGTACCATATAACGACATTGAAGAGACAGCCCGGATGATTGAAGAAAATTCAGAAACGGTGGCATGTGTGATTATGGAACCGATAGTCTCCTCATTTGGATATACTCCAGCGAACTTAGACTACTTGGAGTTTGTCAGAGAAATCACCACGAGGCTAGGCATTATACTGATTTATGATGAAGTACAAAGTTTCAGGGTTGCTCCAGGGGGAGCACAGGAATTGTTTGGAGTTGTTCCAGATATGACCACTTTGGGTAAAATAATAGGTGGTGGTATGCCTGTGGGAGCCTTTGGAGGGCGGAGAGACATAATGGACTTATTTGATCCCACAAATGGAGGAGCGGACATAGCGCACGCTGGGACTTTTAATGCCAATCCAGTCACTATGAGGGCAGGTGAAGTGGTCATGAATGCTTTAACGCCTGATGTTTATGAAGCTATGAACAATTTAGGTGGAAAACTGAGGAATCAGCTCAGGGCTGTATTTGATGAGTTGGAAGTGGATGCGCAGGTGACTGGGGTTGGGTCGCTTTTTGGCATACACTTCACCCAGGATAGCATACGCAATTATAGAGATGTGGTTAATGCCGACTCAGATATGAAGCGAGCTTTTTTCGTAGGCATGCTGAATGAAGGAATTTTGTTGCAGTCGGGAGCAGCAGGAGCCTTAAATGTGTTTTCTGATGAAAATCATGTTAATCAGTTAGTGAACTCTGCAAGAAAGGTAGTTCAGCGAATACGTTAATGCCTATACCTATTGAAGAGATTTCCAAATTTCCCCTGCCGGGACTGGATTTTCCTAGCAGTTTTTCCTTTAGTCCTGATGGAAAGTATCTGACCTATCTAAAATCAGTAGATTCATCAGGATCTAAAGCTTTATATGGGTTAGATTTAACTGAAAAATCAGAATTCCTGATTGCTGATAATTTAGGGGACTCTTCTGCTAAAGAAACTCTGGTAGAACAGCTCCGTAGGCAAAGGTTGCGTCAGATGTCTGGCGGAATTTCCCAATATTTTTGGACAAAAGGTTCAAAAATATTAATACCTCATCAAGGAAATATATATTGGCTGGATGATCCTTTTTCAACTCCAGAGCTCTTAGTGTCTGCTTCGGATCATCCATGTTTAGATGTTAAGGCTTCCCCAAATGGAAACTTTATTTCCTTTGTCCGCAATGGTGATATTCATTTGCTAGAAGTTATATCCAGGACCTCTTTTAAGTTGACTGATGGAGAGGATGATTCTACTAGAGGTTTGGCAGACTATATAGCTCAAGAGGAGATGGGCAGGAGTACTGGGTACTGGTGGTCTCCTGATAGTTGTTATGTGGCATTCACAGAAGTTACTGAGAAACATATACCTGAGTTTCTTATAACTCATGTTGGTTCTGATTTGGTAGGAACCAATGCAATCGAATCTCATCGATATCCCTTTGCGGGGCAAGACAATCCCAAGGTTAGAGTTGGCATTGCAGAAGTAGATTCAAAAGAGTGTGTGTGGGTGGAATCCACCGAAGATGAATACATAGCCAGAGTAGACTGGTTTCCGGATAATTCATTGGCACTTCAAACTGAATCACGTGACCAGCAGCATCTTAAAGTCCGTAAATTTTCAATTGAAAATTCTACATTGACTACGGTGTTGGAGGAGAATTCAGAGACCTGGATTAATTTACATAATATGCTGAGACCCCTGTCCTCAGGGAGTTTCTTATGGGCTAGTGAAAGAACGGGATTCAATCACATATATCTTTTTTGTGGAGGGGATCTACTAGCGTTAACCAAAGGGCAATGGCAGGTGGATTCAATTGAATCCGTGGATGAGTCAGGAGGTACAATTTTTTTTACGGGAACCAAAGACGGCCATACAGAAAAACATCTTTATAAAATGTCCCTAGAAGGAGAATCCGTAGAAAAAATTACATCTGAAAGCGGTATTCATAACGTATTGATCAATGTTAAGGCTGATTTGTTCGTAGATGTTTTCAATTGTTTGTCATCTCCACCAAAAGTTGTTTTACGCTCATTAGGAAACAACTATGAGGTGGAAATGGTAATACATGAATCTAAGGATGAAAGAATCGATAGATATCAATTGGAACCGCCAGAAATTTTTGGATTAAGACTCCAAGACGGAACTGAACTTTCAGGGGCAATATATTATCCAAATTCAGGCGAATTTAAAGCCCCATATCCCACGGTGTTAAGTGTGTATGGTGGACCACATGTTCAGTTGGTTACTAATTCATGGATTATGACGGCTTCATTGAGGGCTCAATATTTAAGGAATAAGGGATATTTGGTTGTGGTAGTCGATAGCAGAGGTAGTTCAAGAAGGGGGTTAAAATTTGAATCTCCAATCAAAAACTTGATGGGAAATGTGGAAGTTGAGGATCAATCCTTTGCGCTGAATTACCTAATAGAGAAGGGAATTGCGGATAAAGAAAGGTTAGGAGTCTATGGGTGGAGTTATGGGGGCTATTTGTCTTTAATGTGTTTAGCCAAGCGGCCAGATTTGTTTAAAGCTGCAGTCGCAGGGGCACCGGTGACTAGTTGGGACGGCTATGATACTCATTACACTGAAAGATATATGGGAATGCCTGAAGAGAACGTAGCAGGCTATACCAAAAGTAGTGTTATGTCATATGTTTCTGAAATTGAAGGAAAGCTTTTGCTGGTTCACGGTCTCGTGGATGAGAATGTTCACTTTAGGCATACTGCTCGACTAATAAATTCTCTTAATGAGGCTGGTAAAGATTATGACCTGCTGGTTTTTCCAGAGGAAAGGCATATGCCGCGTCGTCTTGAAGACAGAGCATACATGGAGAGGCGTATTTTGGAATTTATACAGGATAACGTCTAAAACTTATATCAGTCCCCAATCTTGCCTATCGACCCTTGAAGTTAGGGGGTCTGCGAGATATGAAAGCCTCTTTGCCCTCTTGAAAATCGGCACTATCAAAATTGGTGTATGGGAGCTCTTGATCTAATCCATCTAACGATTGGTTACTAATTACATTTTGCAAAATGATTTTGTGCCTCTTTTGAGAAAGAGGAGCAAGCGGTGTAATCTCGTTGGCCAAATTTAAGACAGTGTCCTCAAGTTCAGAATCTTCTACTAGCTGTGTTATCAAGCCCATACG
>VFFY01000198.1 GCA_009392675.1 SAR202 cluster bacterium
AGGCTTGGTGAAATAATTCCAGTCTATAGATGGAACCAAATATCTCGCATTTGGAAAATACGGGCGGGGTGGATCTGAAGAAAGGTCCAAATTCCAACCAACATGATCGATATGTAGATGGCTATGCACCACTATATCAATTTCCTCTGGTTTGATACCCTGCCTTCCAAGATCATTTAACAGATCACCCTTTTTGTCCCCTCGGGTAGCGTGAGGCCCAGGACCTATCCCTGTATCAACCAGCACTATGCTTCCTTTTGACCTAACAACAAAGCATCCATAGTAAAGCTGAACCATACCTTTATCTAAAACTTCGCTTCTATAAGGCTCCCATTGTGCTATGTCCACATCTGGGAAAAAATCCTCAGGAGACCGGGAAGGCGGAACCATATCCATCAGTGACAGAATCTCTAAATTGCCTATTTGCAGCTTTTCCTGCATTAAATACCCCCAACTACGCTTGCAAGCAATCCCTATTTATTCCAAGCCTGATAAACTCGCGCCGACATTGTATTCTTTTTTTTCACAAGGATTTATCTAAAGATCGGCAAAGGGAGAAAATCGGTATGGAAAAAATTAAAATTGGATTCATCGGGCTCGGAAATATGGGAGGCGGTATGTCTATGAATATAGCCAAAGCAGGCTATGACATGGTAGTTCACGATATAAATAGAGCGGCTGCGACAAATCTTTTGGAATTAGGGGCTGAATGGGCCGATACCCCTAAAGAATTGGCAGAATCGGTTGATGTAATCTTCACTTCACTCCCCGGCCCACCTGAGGTTAAATCAGTATCCATGGGGGAGGACGGGCTAATAGAAGGGGTGTCGAGCGGATCAATATGGATAGATCTCAGTACAAGCTCTCCTACTCTGATTAGGGAATTATCTGAAGAATTCGCAAAGCAAGGCACCTCTGTGTTGGATGCCCCGGTCAGTGGCGGTGTGAAAGGAGCCCAAACGGGTAAACTGGCAATCATGGTTGGAGGAAGTGAAAGCATTTTCAATCAAATAAAATCGGTCTTAGATTCTTTTGGGGATAAAGTGAGCTATACCGGTTCTATCGGTTCTGGCAGTATATGTAAGTTGATGCACAACACCATCGGCTATGGAATGCAAATGATCATATCTGAGTGCCTAACTCTAGGAGTAAAAGCCGGCGTTGATCCGGAAAGCTTATACGAATGCATAAAGAACGGAAGTGTAGGAAGAGGTAATTTACTCAATGTCACATTGCCGGACACATATCTGCAAGGTAAATTTGACCCTCCAAATTTCGCTCTCAAACTAGCAAAAAAAGATGTGTCTTTAGCATTGGAACTTGGCAGAGAATATGACGTCCCAATGGAAGCGGCGAGTCACGCTTTCAATGAGCTGACTTCTGCTATAAACAGAGGATGGGAGAATAAGGACTCCAGAATCAGCCTGCTCCTTCAAGAAGAAAGAGCAGGTAATATAGAGGTCAGATTACCCCAATCATGTTAATTCTAAATGTAAATTTACTAATCCCCAGAAACCAGTTCTGGAACTGCTCCTTTGAAAGCTGGCATAACTTCCTCTGAGAATCGTTCAAGCTGCTCAACTATCACTGACTTCGGGGTGCCAACCGGATGGCTCACACTGACCCTATTGAGTCCAGGGTATTTCTGTTCCAAGGCTTTTAACTGCTCGATAATTAATTCAGCAGGACCCGCAAGCACTCCACCAGCAGCTACGGCATCTTCAATACCAGGCAATCCGGCCTTTAGAGCTGTTTCAGGACTACCCATAGCCTCGATTTGTTCATCACTTAGGGCTTTCACCAATCTAAGAGGTCCAAACATTTTTAAATTTTCTTCGTAGTATTTGCCTACTTCTTTCATAGCTTGTTCTTGAGTTTCGGCTAAATGGAAATGAAACCCAATTGCCAGATTCTCACCTGGTTGAGTCTCCACCCCTGTCCTAGAGTATGCCTCCCTAAGCCCTTGTACAGCCTTATCCATGGCTCCACCTTCAGAGCTACCTCCACCTATGATCCCTTTTATGCCATGTTTGGCCATGAAATCTAATCCCCGTGGAGTGGCGCTTTGAATCGGCTGCCAGCATTCAACGGGCCTGTTTACTGGTCGCGGAACTAGGGTAATTTCCTTCAGGTCGTAACCCCTGTAAGGAACCTCAGGAGGAATAGTGTAATAGGAACCTTTATGTGAGAAAGACTCCCTATTAAAGGCTTCAAATATTATATCCACCTGCTCTTCAAATAATTCTCGATTAGCTGGCTGATCCAGGAGAGGTGACCCGAAGGTTTCGACCTCTCGGGTGTGGTATCCCCTTCCTACGCCAAATACAACCCGCCCTCCAGTTAAAACATCAGCGGTAGCATAATCTTCTGCCAGTCTCAAAGGATGCCACATCGGGGCAATATTGAAACCACATCCCAATCTCACGTTTTTAGTCAGATGGGATAAATGCAGAGCCATCATAAGAACATTGGGTAAACATTCGTAGCCTTCAGGCTGAAAATGATGCTCGGCCATCCAGAATGTATCGTAGCCGCACCGATCCATGGTCTGAGCTATCTCTGTAGCCTTATCAAAAACTGAGATAAGGTAATCATTGCCAAAAGTACGGTCATTTACCGGTTTGCCGGCATATCCAACATCGGACAAATCTACATGGCCGGCATAAAGGCTATCGAAATTGGTAATCATATTCCCCCCTTTTTCCAGATTTCAGTGAATAAACATCGATTTCGGCGAATAATACCAGAGAATCAATTTACCTATGTAAAGGATGCCAAATCCAAAAATATCTTTTTAGATCGCATTGAAAACAAAAAAAGAGGTGAACTGAAGTAAAATGGCCTCCATTACCAAAAAATAGGATGCCTTTATGACATTTAATAAATTGCTTATAGCCAATCGAGGCGAAATCGCAATTCGGATTGCGAGAGCCGCCTCAGACCTGAACATCAATACTGTTTCTATGTACTCGAATGACGATAAATCATCGCTTCATATTCGGGATACAGATGAAACTTTCCGATTAGATGGAAATGGGGTACCTGGTTATTTAGATATTGACAACATAATAAGAATTGCCAGGGAATCTGGTGCAGACTCTATACATCCCGGGTACGGATTTTTAGCCGAAAACGCTGAATTTGCCAAAAGGTGCCAAAAAGAGGGAATAGTATTTATCGGGCCAAATATCGAAACGCTGGAACTGTTCGGAGATAAAGGACGGGCTAGGTTAGCTGCGAAAGACGCGGATGTTCCAATACCAGAAGGGTTAGAAGGGCCTGTTACTGTTGAGTCAGCCAGTGCGTTTTTTAACACACTCCCCCAAGGTAGTGGAATGATGCTAAAGGCAATAGCAGGAGGAGGAGGAAGAGGGACAAGATCGATAAGCAATTCTTCAGAAATAGAAAGATTGTTTAAGCGCTGCCAGTCTGAAGCGAAAAGGAGCTTCGGTAATCCCGATTTATATGTTGAGCAACTCATAGAAAACGCCAGACACATCGAAGTTCAGATAATAGGGGACAATTTCGGCAATGTGACGCATCTCTGGGAAAGAGAATGCAGTATCCAGCGAAGATACCAGAAACTAGTGGAAGTTGCTCCAGCCCCTTTTATTACTGAAAGTCTGCGCCGAAAAATTATCGAATCTGCTATGAACCTTGCCAAAAGTGTTGATTATTCCAATCTGGGCACTTTTGAATTCTTAGCATTTCAAAGTACACAATCTGAATACGACTCGTTTGTATTCATAGAAGGAAACGCCAGACTGCAAGTTGAACATACAGTAACAGAGGAAGTAACTGGTGTAGATATTGTCCAGTCTCAAATTAAATTAGCAGGCGGAGCTTCTTTAACTGAAATAGGACTTGACGCAGACAAGCCAACTATTGTCCGGGGATACGCAATACAAAACAGAATCAACTGCGAAACTATCTCTGGTTCGGGGCAGGTAAAACCTTCAGCGGGAAAAATAACAACATATATCCCTCCCGAGGGACCAGGAATTAGAACTGATGGATTCGCGTATTCTGGATACGAGACTAGCATGGCATTTGATTCTCTTATCGCAAAACTTATATGCCACTCAAATTCCAATAGTTTTCTCGATGCAGTGACCCGATCAAAACAAGCATTAAAAGAATTTGAGATATCTGGAATCGAAACTAATATTGAGTTCCATTTGAAACTTATGTCCCACCCGGATTTTCTGTCCGGTAATATAACCACGAATTTTCTCGATGATAATTTGCCAGAATTGATACCAGACTGCCCTTCAACTAATCAGAATTCTGTTCCGACTGGAAAAACTACAGACAGAGGACTTACTCACACGAGATGAAAGTTTCCAAAAAACTCATGTTGTAGATATGAACCATCCTGAGGTTGATTCAATGAAGGTTCACGGTGAAACAATTGCAATATCGGATGTTAAACCGATATTCGACAGAGCCCTGTTGTTGGGAGAGCACACCGACTATGTTTTTGGCGAACTTTTGGTCTTGGAAGAAACAAAATAGACGATTTATTTGTATCAGGTGTTCTTAAAAAATACTGCGGAAAAGGAGATATCGATGGAAAATAAACTAGAAGGCGATGTAGCAATCGTGACAGGAGGTAATAGTGGAATAGGAGAAGCCACAGCCCACTTATTCGCTAAAGAAGGGGCGAAAGTCGCATTAC
>VFFY01000199.1 GCA_009392675.1 SAR202 cluster bacterium
GGCATAAGTTATTCCCCAATGACATGGAACCCTTATTAAAAACATTAAAGGCTCACAACATAAGAGTTCTCCATATAATCGGTGGAAATGATTCAGCCGCAACAGGATTAAGTGTTTCAGAGGCAGCCAGAGCGGATAAATATGAATTACAAGTCATAAACCTTCCAAAGACGATAGACAACGACATAGTTCTTACAGATCATTCTCCCGGCTATGGAAGCGCCGCACGATTCATAAGTCAAGCCACTTTCGGTGTTGGTAGAGACGCAGAAGCTATGGGAATAAACTCACCGATTTGTATTATTGAAGTTATGGGTAGGGATTCTGGGTGGTTGGCAACTGCTAGCTCCTTCTATAAAAAAACCGACCGTGATGCCCCACATTTCATAGGAATACCGGAAGTTATATTTTCAGAGGAAAGCTTCATGATTTCCATTGAAAACGCATATAGGAATTACGGATATGCGGTAGCAGTTGTTTCAGAGAAAATAAGGTCCGGGGAAGGTAATTTAGGCAGGGAAAACCCGCCGACTTTCACTGACGCTTTCGGACACAGTTATTTTGAAAGCCCTGGTAACTATTTGTCAGATCTTGTTGAAAAAAGATTAGGTGTCAGATGTAGATGGGAAAAACCAGGAAGCATCCAGAGATCCTTAATGGACGCCGTGTCTACAACTGATCGTGAAGAGGCCTATGAATTAGGCCAAAAGGCAATTGAAATGGCCCGATCTGAAATGAATGAGGTAATCGTGACAATAATCCGTTCTGATAATAAAAAATACCAATATTCTATAGGCTCAGCAAACCTGAAAGATGTGGCCGGCAAAATAAAATATTTACCTGAAAATTACAGACCAAATGAAGAAGGATATACAAGCGATTCATTTAAGTCCTACCTCAGGCCTTTATTAGGAAATCCAATACACGACACTGAACCCATCTTTAATTTACTTTGAAATTGACTCAACTATTGCACTAAGGTACGATTTTTCCACAAACTAAATATAGCGAACTTATCAAGAGTGGCTGAGGGATTGGCCCTTAGACGCCCGGCAACCGACTTTAATAAAGATTAACATACGCTCTTTTTGAAATACGGTGCCAATTCCAGCGGGATAATATAGTGCCCGGAAGATGAGAGAACAAACAATAATTACTTTCAGTAACTTCTCTCTTTGGGAAGTTTTTTTTTGGTGAAAAGTTATCGGAACTCAATTTAACAATATGATAGAAACTGCTTTTATCGGTGGGTCCGGAGTCTATGAATTGGAAGGCCTTAAAGATCTCGAGGCCATTGAAATCACTACCCCTTTTGGTAATACAAGTTCCGCGGTCACATTAGGGTCAATTGGAAATAAAAGAGCAGCATTCATACCAAGGCATGGCACTGATCATTCTCTATCGCCTTCAGAAATTCCCTACAGAGCTAACATTTATGCTTTAAAGACTTTGGGAGTCAAAAAAGTGGTATCGGTATCCGCAGTGGGAAGCTTAAATGAAGCAATCAAACCGTTAGATGTAGTAATTCCAGACCAACTGATAGACCGAACAAAATCCAGAGAAGATACCTTCTTTGGGGATGGCCTTGTAGCTCACATAAGCTTCGCAAATCCGTTTTGCAAAGATCTTTCAAAAATGATCGATTCTTTTTGTGAAAGCTTAGCAATAGATCGACATTTGTCTGGTACCTACGTAGCCATAGAAGGCCCTCAATTTTCCACCAAAGCCGAGTCCAATTTGTACAGAAAATGGGGTTGCGACATCATTGGAATGACTGCTATCCCTGAGGCTAAATTAGCTCGTGAAGCGGAGATGTGTTATGCGACGGTAGCTCTTGTCACAGATTATGACTGTTGGAAGGAAGATCAAGAAGATGTGACCGCTAGCATGGTAATTAGTAATCTCAAACAAAATGTGGAGACTTCAAAAAAACTTATCAGTAAAATAGCGGAAAATATTGATTTATTAGAGGACGAGTGCATATGCAATGCATCTTTGCAAGATGCACTGGTGACTCAAAGAATTCTAGACAACCAGAAAAGCGCAAAGAAACTAGGTGTGTTACTGCAAAAATATATAACGGTCTGAAATTAGAGGAGTGTGTAATGCCTAAACAAATCGAAGGGGAACCTTACGTTAGAATCTCGGTGGATGAGGCCGCCGACCTACATGGTAATGAAGATGTGGTTTTTGTGGACGTACGGAGAACTGATGAATACATTGAAGGTCATGTAGAGGGAGCCTTGTTTATAACGGTAGATGATGTTCTCGGACGCATAGAGGAACTTCCTAGAGACAAAGATCTCTTGTTCATATGCGCCGCTGGTGTCAGGAGCGGCCTTGCTTGTGAAATGGCTGCTGCAATGGGATATGACTCATCGAAGCTATACAACATTGAAGAAGGTACGCCAACGTGGATCGAACGTGGTTACCCGACTAGTCAAGGTACTGATTTATAGTTCATGTCTTTATTAGTTGTCGGGTCCGTAGCATATGATTCAGTAACAACGGCGGCAGGATCGCGAACAGACTCTCTGGGTGGTTCTGCGTTGTATTTCAGTGCTTCAGCAAGCTATTTCACGGATGTCAGTTTGGTGGCTGTTGTAGGAGAAGATTTTTCAGAAGCAGATAGAAACAAAATGAGCGGCAGAAAAGTCGATATAACAGGTCTTGAAACAGCAAAAGGCAAAACTTTCCGATGGGAAGGAATTTATGACCCCAAAAACCTAAATTCCCGTGAGACAATAGATACCCAATTGAATGTTTTTGCCGATTTTTCTCCCTCACTGGCGAAAAATAACATCTCCCACCCCTGCTTGTTCCTAGCAAATATCGATCCTTTATTACAACGGGATGTGCTAACACAAATGAAACCTAAACCGAGGATTGTGGCACTCGACACTATGGATTATTGGATTAATGACCATAAAGATAATTTGAGCAAAACAATTGAAAACGTCGATGTCCTCTTTATGGATGAAACAGAGATCAAATCATTCACTTCAAAACCTAATATATTTTCTGCAGCCCAAGCTGTCCGGGATATGGGGCCCCGTTTAGTTCTTGTGAAAAGAGGTGAATACGGGGTCGTAATGTTTAATGAGGGAGATATATTCTCAGTACCTGCTTTTCCTGTAGAAGACGTCATAGACCCCACTGGGGCAGGCGACTCCTTTGCTGGTGGGTTCATGGGATATTTATCCAATATGAACGATTTTTCCCCGGAGACTCTCAGAAGAGCTGCTGTGATCGCGTCTGTAATGGGATCATTCACAGTTGAAGGGTTTAGCACAGATCGAGTCGGCAACCTCACCCATTTGGAAATTGAAGAGAGATTCCGTGGTATTGCAGGTATGACCTATTTTAAGCCCCTGGAAAACCAAGAACAGCTATTTAGTAAAACAAATTAAGAGCGAGAACAGGAGATATAGATTGGGAACGACAAACTCACCAGGAGACGTCAAAGATATTACTTTGGCATCTGAAGGGGTCCGACGGATCAATTGGGCTGAACGCGAAATGCCCGTGTTACGACAAATTAAAGAACGATTCATTAAAGAAAAGCCCTTTAAAGGGCTTAGAATCGCAGGATGCTTGCACGTAACTTCCGAGACCGCAAATTTGGCAATAACCTTGCGGGATGGTGGTGCTGACGTATTTTTATGCGCAAGCAACCCTTTAAGTACTCAGGATGACGTGGCGGCAGCTTTAGTGTCAGAATATGGGATTCCTACCTATGCCATAAAAGGGGAGGACACTGACACTTATTATCAGCATATTATCTCGGTCCTAAATACCAAACCACATATGACAATGGATGACGGAGCCGATTTGGTAGCCACTTTGCACGGTGATCGTACTGACCTAATGGAAAACATTATAGGTGGCATGGAGGAAACTACAACAGGGGTAATTAGGTTAAAAAGTCTAGCCGACGAAGGTAACCTCAAATACCCGGTGATTGCTGTCAACGATGCTGATACTAAGCATTTTTTTGACAATCGTTATGGTACCGGCCAAAGTACTTTAGATGGCATAACACGGGCAACAAATGTCCTGTGGGCAGGGAAAACTGTTGTAGTTGTAGGCTATGGCTGGTGTGGCCGGGGAGTGGCTATGAGGGCTAGGGGAATGGGTGGTAATACCGTCGTATGTGAAGTTAATTCCATAAGAGCTCTCGAGGCAGCAATGGACGGTCATCAGGTCATGAAAATGGAAGAGGCGGCTAAAATAGGTGACATTTTCATTACAGTAACTGGTGGTATGAAGGCCATTGATAGAAAACATGTTGCGAACATGAAAGATGGGGTATTGCTGGCCAATAGTGGGCACTTCAATGTCGAAATCGACATTGAAGGAATGGATGAGATTTCAGATAGTAAAAGTGAAGTCAAACCGTTTGTAGAACAATACATCCTAACCAATGGCAACCGAATAAATTTACTAGCTGAAGGACGCCTTATCAACTTGGCTGCAGCAGAAGGTCACCCCTCCGCCGTTATGGATATGAGTTTCGCAGATCAGTCGCTATCCGCAGAGTTCGTAGCCAAAGAGTATAAAAATCTGGAAAATCAAGTTTATGTGGTACCAAGAGAAATTGACGATGAAGTAGGGAGACTAAAATTGCTGTCAATGGGTATAGCGATTGATGAGCTCACAGCGGAGCAAGAAAAATACCTAAACAGCTGGAACGTTGGTACCTAACCAAAATCAAATTGTTGGTTTATCACTTGGAGATTGAATTATGAGTTTAAATTTTATGGAATCTGAATCATACTTATTCACTTCGGAATCAGTAACTGAAGGACATCCTGACAAGATATGTGACCAGATTTCCGACGGTGTTCTAGACGCTATGCTTAAATTAGACCCTAGGGCCAGAGTGGCATGTGAAGTCGCTTGTACCACGGGGCTAGTAGTAGTGATGGGGGAAATAAGTATATCTGAAGGGTATGTTGATATTCCTGGATTGGTCAGAAACACAATTAAAAACATTGGATATACCGATCCAGCCTACGGTTTCGACTATCAAACCTGCGGGGTGATGGTTGCGATCGATGAGCAATCATCTGATATATCTGAAGGCGTTAGCAATGCTTTGGAAACCAGGTCAAAAGACATGTCAGATGATGAAGTTGAATCATTGGGAGCCGGAGACCAGGGAATGATGGTGGGGTTTGCATGTGACGAGACTCCAGAATTGATGCCACTACCAATGTCGCTCTCTCATCAATTAACAAAAAAACTGTCCGAAGTAAGGAAAAGTGGGGAATTAAAATACCTTCGACCAGATGGCAAATCCCAAGTCACAGTGGAATATTCCAAGGGCAAGCCCAAACGTGTGCACACCGTTCTACTTAGTAATCAGCATGATCCTGATGTAGAGAACAAAATCATTGAAAAAGACCTCATTGAAAAGGTGGCCAAGGATATAATCCCTAAAGATTTACTTATTGACACCCGATTCATTGTAAATCCATCCGGGAGGTTTGTTATAGGTGGGCCTGTCGGAGATACTGGCTTGACCGGTAGAAAAATATTGGTTGACACTTACGGTGGAATGGCGAGACATGGTGGTGGTGCATTTTCAGGAAAGGACCCAACAAAGGTCGATAGGTCGGCTGCTTATGCAGCCAGATGGGTAGCAAAAAATTTGGTAGCCTCAGGTGTCGCAAGTAGAGCTGAAGTCCAAGTATCCTATGCAATCGGGATCTCAGCTCCTATATCGGTCTCAGTAGAAACTTTTGGTACAAATAAAATTTCAAACCACGAAATCGATCAGATAGTAGAAACACATTTTGATCTGAGGCCAGGGGCGATAATAAGGGATCTAGATCTCAGGCGGCCGATATATGCCCAGACAGCCTCATACGGACACTTCGGAAGAACCGACATTGATCTACCCTGGGAGAGAACCAATAAAGTTGAAGATATTAAAAAAGCCATAAACCTTTAATAAATTTTAGGGGGGTGTCTTGACTATAAAATTTGGCACAGATGGCTGGCGGGCCCTGATGCCAGAAGAGTTCACAATAGAAAATGTGAAGATATGCGCGCAAGCAGTTTGTAATTTCATGAAAGACCGCGAGATAGAGGAAAACGGTCTAATCATTGGATATGACACAAGACTGAATTCCAATATTTTCGCTGAAGCCGTGGCAGAAGTTGCAACAGGTAACCAGATCCCTGTAATTCTATGTGATCGGCCCTGCCCAACCCCTGTATTAAGTTATAACCTGGTGTCACGAGAATGTGGTGCTGGAGTGGTAATAACAGCGAGTCATAACTCATCGGAGTGGAACGGTTTCAAATTCAAACCGTCATACGGTGGAAGTGCTTCTGAAGCAATAATTTCAGAAATTGAGCAATACATATCCGAGGTGGAAGAATCTCAAACCATTTCAACAATGCCTGTCGAAACCGCAGAAAAAATAGGGTTGTTAGAGAAATTGGACCCCGAACCGACCTATTTAAACCACATAGCGGAACTAGTCGACCTAAACAGGATTAGAAATGCCGGTCTAAATATAGCAATAGATTCCATGCATGGTGCAGGATCAAAATATTTCGCCAAACTAATAGAAGGTGGATCAAGTCGGGTAGAAGAAATTAGGGGAAATCCAGACCCTAGTTTCCCCGGCATGATTCAACCAGAACCGATAGAGAAAAATCTCGAGCCCTTAAGAAAACTCCTTTCTAACTCCAATTTTGATGTGGGTTTAGCGACTGACGGGGATGCTGATCGTTTGGGTCTTATAGACGAAGAAGGTAATTACGTTTCCACACTTCACACCTTTGCCCTAATTTGCCAACACCTCCTCGAAAATCTGGGCTTGAAGGGCCCAATAATAAAATCCATAACCATGACTAACATGATAAATAAGTTAGGCGAAGTACATGATATAGATGTGATAGACACTCCTGTGGGATTTAAATATTTGGGCCCAGTGATGATGGAGGAGAATGCAATAGCTGCGGGAGAGGAAAGCGGAGGATATGGATTTATAGGTCACATTCCAGAAAGAGATGGTTTACTTTCTGGCCTACTGATACTAGACATGATGTCTGTTACGAGTTTAAATCCTTCAGACTTGCTGGAGGAGTTGGAAAAAATAACAGGTCCGTATCATTTTGATAGGAAAGATATAGCATTTAATGAGCAAGATCGTGAAGATAAATTACTTAGAATAACTAAGCCCACATTTGAACATTTAGGGGAATTGAAGGTTTTAAACACCGACAGCAGAGATGGACTGAAACTACACCTTGAAGAAAATGCATGGGCCCTTATTAGGTTCTCAGGCACAGAGCCGTTGATCAGACTCTATGCTGAGGGAACTAGCGCTGACCAGGTAAAAAAAATCATTGAAAATTGCCGTATGATAATTGACGGGTGAAGGCTACCTAAGATAAAAGTATTTAATTTGCGCCTTATGTCCGCAATTCTGAAGAGACTTCGGAGGTTGAAGTGTTAGACAGATTTAAAGTACCCAAGGAAGATCAAGTAAAAGTATCCGAGTCTGCTCTGAGAAAGACTGTTCAAGATATATTTGAAAAAACGGGACTAAGCGAAGAAGATGCAAAAAATGGGACTGACGTGTTGGTTACTGCCGACCTAAGAGGAGTTGAAACTCATGGTGTCTCAAACATGCTAAGAGTTTATGTACAACTTTTTGAGGATGGGGATCTCAATAAAACCCCAAATATACAGGTAGTTAAAGAAAGTCCGGGTACTGCCACAATAAACGCTGATAGGGCACTTGGAATCATGGCTGGCATCCAAGCCATGGAAATGGCCATTTCAAAGGCACGAAACGTGGGTGTCGGTGTGGTTACTATGTTTAATAGTGGTCACATGGGTGCAGTCGGACATTTTTCAATGATGGCAGCCCAGAAAGATATGGTAGGCATGTGTTCTGTGGCAGCTGGGACAGGAATTCTCCCAACATTCGGGGCAGAGCCAAGATTAGGAACCAATCCTATTTCTATAGCATCTCCTGCTAACCTAGAGGCTCCTTTATTGTTTGATGCAGCCACTTCGGCGGTTGCAGGGAACAAATTAAGACTGGCCGCAAGAGTGGATGCCACACTTTTGCCAGGCTGGGTTGCAAGTAGCGATGGTTCCCCGATAATGGAAGAAACTAAAATAGTGGATAGAGACGATTATTATCAACTCCCCTTGGGAGGATCAAGAGAACAGGGTTCGCATAAGGGGTACGGATTCGGATTAATGGTGGAAATACTCGGTTCGCTACTATCTGGAGATGATCCTGGTATGTTGAGAGATACACCATCTTGGACACCTTCCAGGAGCTATTTCGCAGCATATAACGTCGACGCATTTACCGATATTGATGATTACAAAAAGAATATGGATGACATGCTTGCAACTCTTAAATCAACTCCGCCTGCGCCCGGCCATGACAGGGTTCTATATCCTGGGCTTTCTGAAAGTGAAGAAATGGCAAAAAGAAAGGTGAGTGGAATACCCCTTCACAAGGAAGTTGTTGAATGGTTTGCCGAAACCACACAAAGGTTGGAATTGCAGGAATTGGAACTGATATAAGTGGTCAAAATTTGAATTAAAAGGGAATCGTTCATCTATCATGAACTCAAATCCTATGAGTACCTATGACAATAAATCTCTTCTAATCCTCATTGACGGGCACGCCTTAATTCATCGTGCATTTCATGCAATACAACAGCCTTTGACTGTTAGTACCAGTGGAGAGGACGTCAGAGGCGTATATGGGTTCACGAACGCTTTTATCAGGGCTTTATCAGAATTAAAGCCTACCCATATAGCTATAACTTTTGACCTACCAGCTCCTACATTCAGACATAAAATGTTTGATGAATATAAAGCCCATCGTCCTCCCACTCCCCCAGAACTACGCACTCAATTCGATAGGGTCAGGCAGGTTATGTCTGCATTTGAGGTGCCTATCTACGAGTTGGAGGGGTTTGAAGCCGATGATCTTCTAGGTACATTGTCTCATCAGGCAGAGGAGGCAAATCTCAACACAGTTATTCTAACGGGAGATTCTGATACTCTGCAGTTAGTGTCTGGTACGACTAGCGTTTTCATGAATTCAAGCTTCCAGAAATCGTCTCTCTATGACATAAACGCCGTTAAGGAAAGATATGGAGGGCTCGGCCCAGAATTTGTATCTGAGATAAAAGCATTACAGGGAGATTCTTCTGACAATATACCCGGAATACCTGGCATAGGCATAAAGACTGCTATAAAACTGCTGTCAGATTTTGGATCTATCCAAGGCATATACGACCACTTAGAAGAAGTAACCCCTCCAAGAGCAAAAAGAAACTTAGCAGAAAACAAAGCAATAGTCGACAAAAGTCAAATTTTAACCAAAATTATTAAAGATGCACCAATAAACCTAGACTTATCAGCAGCTGCATTCGGAACATTTGATAGAAATAAAGTTGTAGATCTTTTTAGGGAACTAGAATTTCACTCGATAATACCCAAAATTCCAGGCACCCAAAGTGATTCTGGCCAAAATTCTGAAACTCAACTGTCATTCCTAACCGAAAAATCCGAAACAGAATATCTCCTAGTTGACAATGAAAAGTCTTTAAAAGAATTGGCTGCAAAAATAGATACTGCTTCAGGATTTTCCTTCGATACAGAAACTACTTCCACAGACGCAATGAATTGCAAATTAGTGGGTATATCCATCTCAATTGAACCCAACAAAGGTTGGTATATTCCTATTGGGCATGACGATGGGGTTCAGTTACCTAAAGGTGACGTTTTATCCACTTTAAAACCTATTTTTGAAAACCCTATGGTGCCCAAACGGGCCCACAACGCCAATTTTGACATCATGGTCCTAATGAATGATGACATTAAAGTAGAAGGGCTATCCTTTGACACTATGGTTGCGGCACATTTATCCGGCAGAAGAAACTGGGGATTAAAGGAACTAGCCTTAGAATGTTTTGGAGAAGAAATGACTCCTATCAAAAACCTGATAGGAACCGGGAAATCCCAAATAACAATGGCTGAAGTATCAGTCAAGGAGGCGGCAGAATATGCAACGGCAGACGCAGATTTTACGGAGCGTCTCCATGATGTAATGAAATCCGAACTGGAACAAAAAAATATTTCTAAGCTATTTTATGAAGTTGAAGTTCCATTAATTCCTATTCTGGTCACCATGCAGAGAAATGGAGTTAAGTTAAACGAAAATATTTTAGAAAGTATGTCAATTTCTATCGGTAAACAATTGGACCAAATTAGGTCTGAAATGTTCGAATTAATTGGTCACGAATTTAATTTAAACTCTCCAAAACAACTAAGTGAATTGCTTTTTACCGAGCTTAATCTGCCGCCAACAAGAAAAACAAAAAGTGGACACTCAACTGATGCTCAAGCACTAGAAGATCTTAAAAATATATTAGATAAAGGCAATTCTGAAAATGCTGACCCAAGATCCTATGAGGTATTAAACCGAATTTTGGAACATCGTGAATTAGCCAAAATTAAGTCAACTTACATCGATGCTCTTCCTAGTATGGTTAACAAATCAACAGGTCGTGTTCACACTTCCTATAGACAAACTGGTACAACCACGGGGCGGATATCTAGTAACGATCCTAATGTCCAAAATATTCCTGTAAGAACGGAACTTGGCAGAAAAGTTCGAGAAGCCTTTGTGACTGAAAATCCAGATGAAGATGTGTTACTGGCGGCCGACTATTCACAGATAGAACTTAGGGTGTTAGCGCATCTATCCAAAGATTCGGAATTGGTAAATGCATTTCATCGTGGAGAAGATATACATAGTGCAACCAGCTCAATGGTTTATGACATTCCGATTGACGAAGTGACACCTGATATGAGACGAGTGGCCAAAGTCCTGAACTTTGGAGTTATATATGGCTTAAGCCCACACGGGATAGCAAGGCAAACTGATTTAAGCCAAAAAGAGGGAAAGGAGTTTATAGATATCTACTTCAATAAATATCCTGGAATATTAAACTACCTAGAGGGAATCAAGTCACAATGCCACACGAGTGGTTATATTGAAACATTGCTCGGTAGAAGAAGATATTTACCGGAAATAAATTCTAGAAATTTCCACCTGAGAAGCCAGGCTGAAAGAGCTGCAATTAATATGCCAATACAGGGGACCGCCGCCGATATCATAAAAATAGCTATGATCAACATAGATGAGCAGCTGAAGGTGCTGGAAATGGAATCAAAAATGATACTTCAAGTTCATGATGAACTAATATTTGAAGTACCCCGGCAGGAATTACAACAACTGGAGTCTTTGGTCGGAGAATTAATGCCTTCAGCAGTTATTCTTGACGTGCCCTTGGAAATCGAAATGAAAACGGGTCCCGATTGGGGTAATTTGAGATAACCAAATATGAAAATATTTGACTCCCGTCTGGTCGCTAGTTATTGACTTTACTCCTACCACCGAGAACTAATACAAATATTCCAAGTATCGAAACACCCATACCCCCGAAAAACACGAATTTCATCCCTCTTACAAAGGCGCCCAATACAGAAACCCCGGTGTCGTGAGACAGATCAGAAATAGTAGGCTCATACCCCATGTATGCAATAACAGACGTCGCTATTGCGGTACCAATTGAGATGCCTATCGCACTACCACTATTCCTGGTTGTGTGCATAAACCCGGAAATCACGCCATGAAAATTAGGGGAAACAGATCCAAAGATCTGTTTATTATTCGGACCGAAAAATATCCCGTTCGCCATATTTATGCACAATATTCCTATGATCGCTAATGGCCAAGTAGCATTCACAGTTAAATTTGTTAAAACATAAAGACCAACGGCAGTAACAACAAATCCACCTACTGAAAAAATAAAAGGCCCAAATTTATCGGATAAATACCCGCAAAAAGCACCTGCAATCGACATGGATATTGCCCCTGCACCCATAATAAACCCAATTTGTTGAGGAGAATATCCAGCTACGATTTCCAGAAAGAATGGCATAAAAAACCACGGACAGGCACCTCCCAAAAAAAACAGAAAATGTGCAGATACACCAGAGGAAAATAACCTGTTACGAAATAGGCTCAAATCAATCATAGGATCTCCCACCGACATTTCCCTGTAAATGAAAAGAGCAAACCCTATAAGGGATAAACATGAAATACTGATTGTTACTGGATGCAGAAATCCAATTCTTGAGCCCCAAGTTGCTGTTTGGAGTAATGCTGCTATTCCAATTGTAAAAAGTCCTGCCCCGATCCAATCAAATTTCAATTCCCTTAATTTAATTGTAGAAACATGGTTAGAACTGACTAACCAAGAGGCTGCCATGGATGAGATAATACCTAACCCCCCAATAATGAAAAACAGAAACCTCCAAGTGTAATTGGTAAGTATGAATCCAGATATTAAAGGCCCTGCCGCACTTCCTATGCCTACCACGGAAATGTATAAACCCAAAGCTTTTCCTCTCTGTGAAGAACCAAAGATCGACAAAACCAGGGCCATAGAGGTGCCCTGTGTCATGCCCCTTCCTACGCCTCTTATCAAACTAAAAGCTATCAGAAGTCCTATTGAATTACTAAATCCAGCAAGAAAAGTAATCACGGCCGCCAGAGTCAGTCCCCAAACATAAATTTTCTTATGACCCAATAAATCAGATATCCTGCTCATGGGTATAAGTGAAACGCTAATCGACAAAACATACCCGATTAATACCCACTGAGTAGTGGAAAGATCTGAAGAAAAAAAACGTGAAATAGAAGGAAGAGCCAGCATAATTCCAGCCTGATCTACCACTTCAACCCATAAGCCTAAAGAAATTGCAAGGAATGGTAATAGTGTTCTATTCATGCAAACTCTATTTGGTTAAGTTGTTCCAACCCGGAGCGCATTCTAACTCAAAACCTTCATTCCAGAGATTTACGATGATTTTTGTTTATCAGATTGTTGTCATGCCACCGCAAAAAATATTAAAATTAAGCTTCATTCAAGCGGGAGTAACTCAGTGGCTAGAGTATCTGCCTTCCAATCATTTATTACCCGTCCACATAGCCTCTTTTCTTCCCTAGACCTACGTGTCTGCATTCATCTGTGTCCATACACGTACATGAGGAATGTGGCAAAAAATGTGGCAAAAGTTAAACCCCAACTATCAATGCTTCGTTTATATGCTGAGCAGGTGAATAGTGAGGATGCTATTAGGGCTTACAAGGCTGTTGTGAGGTGAGGTGGAAGGATATATCTCTATGCCCCAGATTCCTTCCGGCAACTAAGCAGCGAATTTACGGATTCTACCC
>VFFY01000200.1 GCA_009392675.1 SAR202 cluster bacterium
GGATCCGAAACTGAGGTCGGAAGTAGAAAGAATAGCTGCCGAAGTCAAAAAAGCAGGAAACACCAAATTGCAAATGCCCATGAATCATCCAGCCTTCCCTCTAACTGCTTTAGAACTCGTGGAACTAGGCGTCGGATATACAAACGTGGCTCCGCAACCTCCGGCCATACTCATGAGAGAAATGCAAAATGCTGTCCGAGACACACACAAAGCGTTGGGCCGAAAGGATTAGTTTAGCTAAAAACGCCAAAACACTAAATTAGATCCATCATTCTCTCGGCAATCATCATTGTTGTGGCATTGGTATTGGCTCTGATGCAGTCTGGCATAATCGAGGCGTCAATCACTTTTATATTCTGCAGCCCTTTGACGTCCCCATGCTGGTCAACAACTGACAATTCGTCTGAATCAGGACCCATTTTGCATGTCCCTGATATGTGCTGCCCTGTCGTCGCGTTCCTCAAAATCCAATCGTTGAGAGAATCCTCGGTGGATATTTGTCCATCAGAAGGTTGGAGTCGTTCATCCAAAATATCTGCAAAATACCCAGACTCTCCTAGTGATATAGCTTTAAGTAATCCTTCCCTACCCCTCTGGAGATCAAATTCGGTACTGTAGTAATTGAAATTTAGCTCAGGCTGTGCGTGGATGTCATTAGACACAAGCTTCAGATATCCTACACTTTCAGCCAATTGAAGAGACACTGAAATTTTAACCCCTACTGGGATATTTATGTCAGCCTCATGCCCCGCTGGCGAGGAGTCTTTCCTATTCTCAATTTTACTATCTGCTATCGCAAAACTATTAAAAGCTAATTTCATATCATTTCTAATATCGGATCCCGCCGCTGTATATCTTGCTGCAACCTGGGATCTAGGTGCACCAGGGTCCTGTACATGAGTGTCTTTAACTGACCATAGAACGGACATTATAGGATGGTCTCTAAGGTTTTGCCCTACTCCAGGATGGTCCTTTAAAACCTCAATATCCAAGGCCTCAAGTTGATCTGGGGGGCCAATACCCGAAAGCATCAAAAGCTGGGGTGATGCGACTGCTCCAGCGCTTAGTATGGTGGTGTCCCCAAATACGTTAAAAGTCTCCCCCGCACTTTCCACTTCCACCCCTACTGCTTTGTTGCCTTCGAATAAAACCCTACGGCTTACGCATTCAGCCCTAATCGTGAGGTTAAGCCGATGTCTGGCCATCGATAAATACCCTAGATTTGTACTCCATCGGATTCCATTCGGGTTGTTGTAAGGAGTCGGGCCGACACCTGTTACATCAGGGTGGTTTTGGTCTGGGCCATCAGGAAAACCCGCATCTTTGCATGCATTGTAAAAAGCTCTTTGAGACTCAATCCACTCTTCCGGTTTGTGCCTTCTAGCAATAATCGGGCCATCGGTTCCGTGAAAGTCGCCTGAGTAGTCAAGATCTGTCTCAAGCTTTCTGAAATACGGGAGTACTTTTTCGTAACTCCATTCCGTATTCCCCATGTCGTGCCAGATATCATAATCCTCAGGCATGCCCCTTAAAAAAACCTGGCCATTGATGGAACTGGATCCCCCGATTACCTTGCCGCGCGGGACCGGCATTGGGAGAGCCCTCGGGGAAGGGTTACCCCAGAATTGCCAGTTATGATCTCTAGTGATAATGTCAGCTCCTGTTGAGAGCCCGATCCTGACCTCATCTGGAAGAGATTCTAAATCTGGATAATCTGGTCCCGCCTCAAGTAGCAGGACCGACACTTTGGGATCCTCTGTCAATCTGGTCGCAAGAATAGCCCCGGCAGATCCAGCACCAACAACAATGTAATCGTAATTCATCAAAATCCTCCGTAACCTAATTAATTCTGCAGGCCCGATATGACGAGGCGAAAGATGCCTTCTTGGATATTGATCTATATGTAGGCAATCGAATTATCCGGATTCACCCTATCTCCCCGATGGAAAGGGGACTTGTACGGAAATTCTTTAAATCGTTCTTCAACAATATCTATGCCGAGACCAGGACCTTCCGGTAAAGGAAAATACCCATCCACTGCTTCAGTAATATGTGTGACTGAGGATATTTCAGCAGTAGTTAGTTTCCTGGATTCTTGGGCCAGAAAATTAGAGGTGGAAGCGTCTAAATGCAAATTTGACACAGTAGCAAGAGGTCCCATCGGGTTGTGAGGGGCAATTACAAGGTCATGTGCTTCTGCTATGAAAGCTATTTTACGCATCTCTGTTAATCCTCCAACGATGCAGACTTCGGGCTGAAGAATATCCACTCCACCTTCCCTTATCAATTCTAATAACTCGAATTTTGTATAAAGGCATTCCCCGGTTGCTAAGGCACATGGCATCTTTTTTCTAAGCTCTCCCATTTCATGTCTGTTTTCCATCCTTATCGGCTCTTCCATAAACCATGGGTCGAATTCCATCATCACATCGGTGAGTTCGAGAACCCGTATTGGTTCAAAAATGGCAGCGTGCGCATCAAACCCAACGTCAATATAATCACCGACAGCGCCCCGGACAGCTTTAAAACGTTCCCTTGCATCTGCCAAGGCATCGTTCCATCTCATATCACGCCATTGAGGGGGTAAGGGACTTGCTTTGAGGGCCGTAAAACCTTTAGCGACGTTTATTCTGGCATCTTCAGCAAGTTGATCTGGGGTATCACCATGAATGTCAAAGTAACCCCTGATTTTATCTCTTACCTCTCCACCGAAAAGCTCATACACCGGTTTGTCGAGTGCCTTCCCTGTTATATCCCAGAGAGTTTGGTCAATAGCAGAGAGAGCGGCAAGACCGGAAGAACCTATCGGAAACCTCGCACCTTGATAGCAAAGAGCCCAGTTACGCTCGATCTCCATTGGGTTTTGGCCAATCAGCTGCTCTTCAAAATACTGAACCCAGTAAGGGGATGCCATATCGGGTCCAACGTGATAAACCTCACCTACTCCATAAATTCCTTCGTCAGTGAGAGTTTTAACATAGACGAGATTGTGCCCTGATGATTCATCAGTTGAGACTAGACATTTTATTTCCGTAATTTTCATTTAGCTTTCCCTGATATTTATTATTTTTACAGGAACCCTGGAGACCCATCGCTGTAAGATGCAAATCCCCTGTCCCAATGAATAGGAGGATTTGCCTTTATGGCATCATGATTCAAAGTCATTCCTATCCCGGGGTCCGTTGGCAATTCGAAATACCCCTCTTTAGGAATCCACGACTCGTTGATGAGTTCAGATTTCCTCTTTTTGTCATCCCCGTGCCATTCCAAAATGGCGAAATTATTTATTGAAGCTGAGTGATGCACACCCGCGGCTGTCGATATGAGGCCAAGTGGATTATGAGGGGCAACTGTCACATAGTGAGCCTCTGCAATCGCCGCTATCTTCTTCGCTTCCAAAAAACCTCCACAGCAAAGGAGGTCAGGTTGAATAATATCTACGGCATCGGCGTTAAGTAATTCAGTAAACCTATGTATACCATAAAGGTTTTCACCGGTTGCTAGAGCAACTCGAAAATTTTTACGAAGCTCGGCGCTGGATTCAATGAATTCAGCTCGTGCAGGCTCTTCAATAAACATCAATTTATACGGTGTTATAACCTTGGCAAGCTCCAAGGCTTGGGAGGTTTCTCTTATGGCAACGTGGACATCGACTGCAAGGTCCGGGCTGTCTCCAATTGCATCTCTGATTGTTCTCATTCTTTCATCAGCCACATGGAGAACTTCCCTCCACGGTAGCTCTCTCCAATTACTTGGCACAGGACTGGTTTTAAAAGCAGAATATCCTTCCTCAATGAGCTGCTGGGCGTTTTCAGCGAGTCGGTGCGGTGAATCTCCGTATATTGCGTGGTACACACGAACCTTATCCCTGGTTTTACCGCCAAGAAGGACATAGACAGGAACCCCTGCCACCTTACCCGCAATATCCCAAAGGGCGATATCAATCGCAGAAATAGCTGACCATCCGACCTGACCAAGAGGAAATCGCATAGTATTTTTTGCTCGTCTGATCAACCACTCAATACGAGAAGGATCCTGGCCAACGAACCAAGATTCCATTTCCTCGAGCATAGATATGACGCTTTTGTCAGGACCAATCGAATAAGCTTCACCTGTACCGGTAATTCCTTCATCCGTTTCGACTTCAATAAAAATATTGTTTCGTCGACCATCACCTGCATGGTAGGTATTAATTTTGGTGATTTTCATACTGAGTGCACCTAACCTATATTTTGCTAGAGTATGCCATACATTATATTGGCAGGTATCATATAAACTGGGTAGATTCACCAGCTCAGAGGAATAAAGGAAATGGCAGACTATAAGGACCTTAAAGCTCGCTTAGATCGAGGGGACACTATCATCCACGATGCAGCCGTCAGTACCGAACTACAATCCATGGGAGTCCCGTTGGATTTTGTGGCATGGAGTGGGCCAACAAATTACACTCATCCTTCAAGCGTTATCCAGATGCATGAACGTCATATCAGAGCTGGGTCTGACATTATCACAACAAATACATGGTCTACTTTACGCCCGACTCTGGAGCGCGCAGGATATGGTGATTTTGTGAGAGAAATTAATGTTCGCGCTGTTCATCTGGCTCAAGAAGCGAGAGAAAGAGCCTCCGATGGCAGGAACATATGGATTGCAGGTTCATTGTCTAGCCACATATCAGGACGGGATCCGAGAACCGGTGAAATAGGATTTGGAGCCTTTTCATCCACTCCGCAGGTATCAGTAGACGAATTAAGGCAATACTATGGGGAGGTTACAAGCATCATGGCTGAAGCAGGTGTGGATTTTTTTATAGTGGAAGCCATGGGGCGCGACAATGAAGCCCGCATGATTCAGGCGCAAGTAGCAAAAGAAACAGGCCTTCCGGTTTGGATTGGTTTCAATGCATATATTGATTCAAAGGATACTGTGATGGCCGGAGGGCAGCAGGTTTCCACAGATGTAGCAGAAGGCATCCAATACAAAGGATCTCGGGCTATGAAAGATTTAACCTTAGCTGAAGCAGTAAGGGAAGCTATCCAAATCGACCCAGATGTAATCTCCATCTTCCATACCAGAATACCTACGGCCACCAAGGCTGTAGAGGTTGTTTTAGAGAATTGGAAGGGTCCCGTAATGGTATATCCTGATGCAGGAAGACGGTCATCTGCATTAGCCAAATGGTATGACCACTCAAACGATAACGAAGAATCGACCGAAGAATACATTGATGCTGCAAGGAGCTGGGTAGATCAGGGAGTACAAATAGTTGGAGCTTGCTGCGGATTTGGAGTCGAATACCTCAAACCGCTGCGCCAGGCTATTCCAGAGAAAGTTTAAACTGGGGACGATCCAGTCGACGTGTACTGTGATCATTGCCTAGGATGGAGGTCAGATTTCCCTAAGTGCACCCTTCTTGGAGCCTGCTGTGGATTTTCAGTAAAGCACATTGCTGCCCTAAACCAGCGTATCAGTGTCTAACTTTTGTCCGGTAAGCAGTCGTTACCGGCCTTTAATCATTCGACGCTCTTACAGGACGATTCTAGTGAGGACAACGTGACTCAAAAACCAATTACTTCAGACATCGGTTACGAAATATCAAATCCCACCGGAGTATCTATCTCACCTGATGGAAATCTGGCTGTCTACGGGGTTTCAAAACCGGACATAGAGTCGGGTAAGTTAAAAAACTCGCTTTGGATCAAAGGTCTAAATGCCTCTGAGTCAGCACCCCGCGAATTAACCAATGGTAGTTCAGATGGGAATCCTAAATTCTCACCAGATGGCTCATCAGTTGCCTTCTTGAGAGCTGATTCAAAAGGGAGAAACCAGATCTGGCTATTGCAAATGTCTGGTGGTGAAGCTGCCGTAATCACTACTCTAAAGGAAAGCGTTAGAGATTTTTCATGGAAGCCTGACAGTACAGGATTTGCTGCAGTATCAGACGTAGATCCTGAAACTGAGGGTGAAAGCGACGTTGATCAAACCAATGTGATTTCTATAACCAGAATAAGATACAGGCATGATGAATTACGATGGCGTGGCAACCGCGCCACCCAAATCTTTGACGTTGATATAGTTACCAAAGAATCAAAGCAGATTACCTGTGACGACGGGGATCAAGGAATACCCTCATGGTCACCTGATGGCTCGAAACTTGCTTTCATTTCAGACGCGATGCCAGAGCGGGATTTTCATGCCGAAAACGAAGTAAGGGTACTAGATTTATCTTCAGGTAAAA